>CAYZQU010000050.1:0-7729 GCA_964480645.1 uncultured Ruminococcus sp.
GACAAGGATCGTTTCCGCCGCGATATGGGCGGAGTTGAGGACGCATATAACGAGATGATGCGCAGAATATTCGGTTAAAAATCAATTGATAATGTACAGTGTACAATGGACAATTTATGGTGTCCGCTTTCAGCGGACGATATTTTAATATCGCGCCGCAAAGCGGCGCACCGAAATTGTCCATTATCAATTGTACATTGTCCATTGTATAGCTATGGGGATTTATTATGTTTAATAGTATTCACGAAGAATGCGGAGTTTTCGGCATTTATACCAACAAGCCCGCAAACGTGGCATCGTCCGTGTATTTCGGGCTGTACGCGCTTCAGCATCGAGGTCAGGAAAGCTGCGGAATCGTAGTCAATGAGCGCGGAGTGTTCAAAACACATAAAGGCTTGGGACTGGTGAACGAGGTGTTCAATCAGCGCGTTCTGGACGAATTTGAGGACGGCAAAATTGCCATCGGTCATGTGCGCTATTCCACCACTGGGAATGTCAATAATGCCAACTGTCAGCCTATGACAGTTCGTCACATCAAGGGTGCGCTGGCAATCGCACACAACGGAAATCTCATCAACGCACTGGATTTGCGGCGGGAATTTGAACTTCAGGGCGCGATTTTCCACTCCACCTCAGACACCGAGGTAATTTCCTACGCGATAACCCGCGAACGACTGGAGTGCGGCTCAATTCAAGAGGCTGTGGAACGCGCTATGCACAAAATTACGGGCGCGTATTCTTTGGTGATTATGTCGCCGAAAAAGCTTATTGCGGCGCGTGATCCGCACGGATTCCGACCGCTTGCGCTTGGTGTGCTGCCGAATGACGAGGGATATGTCGTGGCAAGCGAGTCCTGCGCGTTTGACAGTATCGGAGCGCATTTTGTCCGCGATATAGAGCCGGGCGAAATCATCGTGATTGACGAAAACGGCGTAGACAGCATAAAAACACACTGCGGACAGCCCAGCTCGATGTGCGTGTTCGAATATGTGTATTTCGCGCGCCCCGATTCGGTTATCGAGGGAGCGTCCGTTCATAAGGCAAGACTTCGCGCGGGGCATTTTCTGGCAAAGGAACACCCCGTTGACGCGGATGTGGTTATCGGCTGCCCCGACAGCGGACTGGACGCGGCTCTCGGTTTTTCACAGGCTTCGGGAATTCCATACGGCGTGGGATTTATCAAGAACCGTTATATCGGCAGAACGTTCATTCAGCCGACACAGGGAATGCGCGAAAACGCGGTCAAAATCAAGCTGAACGTAATCCGCGAAACGGTTGAGGGCAAACGCGTTGTTCTTGTGGACGACAGCATAGTCCGCGGAACGACCTCCGCCAAGGTGGTCAAGCTGCTTAGAAACGCGGGCGCGAAAGAGATACACATGCGGATCTCCGCGCCGCCGTTCATCTCAGAGTGCTTTTTCGGAACGGATATTGACAGCAAGGATAACCTTATCGCCAACAAGCATACGGTAGACGAAATCGCGGAGATTATCGGCGTGGATTCACTGGGATTCCTAAGCACCGAGAACGTAGTCAAAATCGCCGAGAACCCGAAATGCGGATTCTGCAGCGGCTGTTTCACGGGCAAGTACCCGATTGAAGTTCCCGATGAATTCCCCAAGGACAAGTTTGAAACCAAGTTTGAGGAATAAACTATGACAGGAATCTATTTCAGCGGTACGGGCAAATCACGCTTAAACTAAAAGCAATGTTTGAAAGACGCAGGCAAATTCAAAATGCAAGCGACACGGAATACCGCGAAGCGGTGTGCTAATGACCGCAAACGGTCAATCTGTGTCGCTTGGCAAGCACACTCGAAATGCTGCAAAGCAGCATTTCGGGCGTGCGTTTTTGAATTTGCAAATCAAGATAAGGAGTTAAGATGAAAAGTTACAGTGAGAGTTATAAGGCGGCTGGAGTTGATGTAACGGCAGGTTACGAGTCTGTGCGGCTGATGAAGAACGATGTGGAACGCACGAAAATTCCCGGGTGCATTTCGGGAATCGGCGGATTCGGCGGACTGTTCGCGCTTGACCTCAATGGTATGAGCGAACCCGTTCTCGTTTCGGGAACAGATGGCGTGGGCACAAAGCTGAAAATAGCTATGCTTATGAACAAGCACGACACAATAGGCATTGACGCGGTGGCAATGTGCGTAAACGATATAGTCTGCTGTGGAGCAAAGCCGCTGTATTTCTTGGATTATATCGCAATTGGCAAGAATATCCCTGAAAAGGTAGCCGAGATAGTCAAGGGCGTGGCAGACGGCTGTGTAATGGCAGGCTGCGCTCTGGTCGGCGGCGAAACCGCGGAACACCCCGGAATGATGGCGGAGGACGAATACGACATCGCGGGCTACTCCACGGGTATCGTGGACAAGTCCAAAATTCTTGATAACACGAAAATCAAGCCCGGTGACGCGATTATCGGACTTGCGTCAAGCGGTGTTCATTCCAACGGATTTTCGCTTGTTCGGCGTGTGTTCAACATTAACGAACAAAAGGTACGCACACTAGTCCCCGAACTTGGAATGAGCCTTGGCGATGCGCTGCTCACTCCCACGAGAATCTACGTTAAACCCGTTCTGGACTTGATTTCCAAGATGGAAGTAAAAGGAATTTCGCACATCACAGGCGGCGGATTTTACGAGAATATCCCGCGTATGCTCCCTGACGGAATCTCTGCGAAAATCCGCAAGGGCAGCTGGAATATTCCGCCGATTTTCGACTTGCTCCAAAAAGAGGGCAATATTCCCGAACATGATATGTTCAACACATTCAATATGGGTGTCGGAATGGCAATCTGCGTGGACAAGGCAAACGCGGACAAAGCAGTCGAAATCCTCAAAGCAAACGGCGAGGAAGCGTTTGTTATCGGCGAGGCGGTTGAAAGCGACGAGGGGGTTATATTCGAGTAATGGGCTTTTTTCGCAATCTGTTCAACAGAAAGAAAAACCCGTCAAAGAACACTGCTCCGATAATTTCAGAGCGTTCGAAGAATATGACTGTTGATATTTCCGGAGATTATTTCACGATTAACGGGGAAAAATTGGAAATCCCAATGCACATTGATGTACTGGAAGCGATTCTGGGCAAACCACGTGCGGTTAAATTTGAAACTGATCCGAAAATGAGAGCGTTCCTTGAGGAAATGGAAGGCTGTCCTGTGACAAACCGCGTGAATTACGCGTGGGACGATCTGGGGCTGATGTGCTACACTCTCAACGGCAAGGTCATAAACGCGTTTGGAATACACCTCAGACAACAAACCCACAACTCACCGGCAAATCCAAAAACGCATTTCGGCGGCAAAATCACAATAAACGGACAAAACTGGCTACCGATAGTAATGGCGGGTGATAACACGGACTCCTCACGGCGCGTCATTCTTGGAAACCTCTTGCTGACCGCCTCGTACAGCGATTATTATCAGGAAGATTCCACGCGCGATGAAACGAGCTTTTCAGCATTTGAGATTCAGCTTTATAAAGGAGATTAAAATTAATGGGTTTCTTCGGCAATCTGTTCAAAAAGAACAAACTTTGAGGGCATTTCGGTTTCGATTGCGGAGAAAGACTGAAGAAAGGAATAATAATGGGATTTTTTAACAACATATTCAATAAGAATAAGGAAACTCCCACAACGGAAATTTCCGAACGTTCAAAGACTATGACAATAAGTATTCGGGACAACGGATTCATAATTGATGGAAAGAAATTGGAAATTCTAATGCATATTGACGCGTTCTCGGAGGTCCTCGGCAAGCCCCGCGCCGTAAAACATAAAACAAACGCGGAAAACAGGGAATTTCTTGAGGAAATGCACAACGAACCTGTAACTAAGCGCGTAAACTACGCATGGGACGATTTGGGACTGAAATGCTATACCCTTAACGGCAAAGTCGTAAGCGCATTTGGAATCTGCCTTAATACAAACGACATCTATATCGAGTGCGACCCGAAAACGCTGTTCGGCGGCACGGTGACGATTATGGGCGACGACTGGTTTGAGGCGATTATGATGGGTGAAGACAAGGAATTCATCAGAGAACTGGCAATCGGCGACAGCATACTTGTAACAGCCGAATACACCAATCCCTTCGTGGACGATTCCGAAAGGGATAAAACAAGCTTTACGGGACTTGAAATACAGCTTATGGATAGCAACTATGATGACGAGGACTAATATATGAAAAACATTGTTGTGTTGGTTTCGGGCGGCGGAACCAATTTGCAAGCCCTGATTGACGCGGAAAAACGCGGTGAAATCAAGGGCGGGAAAATTACGTGTGTAATTTCCTCCAAAGAGGGCGCGTATGCGCTTGAACGCGCGTCACAAAACGGAATCCCAAGCGTTACGATTCCCCGTAAGGATTACGCGGACAGCAAGTCATACAGCGCGGCAATCCTTGCGGAATTAAAGCATCAAAATGCGGATTTAATCGTCCTTGCGGGATTTATGACGATTCTGGACGAGTGCGTAACGCGCGAATATCCATATAAAATCATCAACGTTCACCCCGCGCTGATTCCGAGCTTCTGCGGCGAGGGATTTTACGGACTTCGCGTTCACCAAGCCGCTCTGGAATACGGCGTCAAGGTTTCGGGAGCAACTATCCATTTTGTCAATGAAAAAGCGGACGCGGGCGCGATAATCCTCCAAGGAACAGTAGAAGTCGCGAATGATGAAACTCCCGAAAGCCTGCAAAGAAAGATTATGGAAAATGTTGAGTGGAAACTGCTTCCGAAAGCGGTTTCGCTGTTCTGTGAGAACAGAATCACGATAAAGGACGGCAAAGCGTATATTGAGGACAACCGATGAAAATTTACACGATTATAGGCGGCGTTAACGGCGTTGGAAAGAGCTGTCTTTACAAATCACTTAATTTATCACAAACAGATCTGGGTATTATAATTGATACCGACAGCATAACGGCAAAGCTGGGCGGCGATAAATTACAGGGCGGAAAGCAAGCTGTTAAAAGAATTTCCGAATGCCTTGATAATAATATAAACTTCACACAGGAAACAACGCTGTCGGGCGCGAAAACACTCAAGACAATAAAATCCGCGAGAGAACGCGGATTTTACGTGCGATTGTATTATGTCGCCGTGAATGAGCTTTCAGAATGTCTTTTACGGATTGAAAACCGCGTGCGTAAGGGAGGGCATAATATTCCGCGTGATGATGTGACAAGGCGGTTTAATAAGCGTTTTGAGGATGTTGTGCGTATACTTCTGTTTTGCGATGAAGCACATTTTATTGACAACGAAAACGGTTTTGTTGAAGTCGGAGAATACAAAAACGGCGAAATAATCACTTTCGGTGAAACCACACCAGAATGGATAAGGGAACTCAGGAGGAAATATGATTACTGATTTGGAAGATGGCGAATACGGACTTGAAGGCTCTTTCGACTGGGAACTGTTCGGCGAGCAGATTGAAGTCCATATAGATGAAGATGTGGATATGGAATACGCCGAGAAGTGCGCGGAATCCCTCCAAAATCTCCCCGAAGAAACCGTACAGGAAATCTGGGAAGCGGCGAAGCGTTACTGCCTTTATTTCATTAAGCTTTGCGACGAGGATTGGGAAGATTTCAACGAGATGAGTATTGAAGTCACCGAAGATATGCCCGCCGAGGAAATAAAAACCGAAATCTATCCGTCTGTGCTTATCATCGACAAGCCCGATGGGGACGGAATCGGATTCCATATCGAGTGCGGCTGTACGTGGGAAATCGAACATGGTCTGGAAATCACGATTCTTGACGGGAAACTCGTCTACCTCGGACCGTTTGAGGACAACGGACCGTGGAACAATTTCCCC
The DNA here is from genome assembly GCA_964480645.1 of uncultured Ruminococcus sp. Classification (GTDB taxonomy): domain Bacteria; phylum Bacillota; class Clostridia; order Oscillospirales; family Ruminococcaceae; genus CAG-115. Next base: position 5,829 of record CAYZQU010000050.1, read on the forward strand.
AAGGACAACGAATGGAATTTTGTAAATAAAACCTAAAGGAGAATGATTATGATTACATTGGACAAGGAACTGAAATCTCTCGCCTATCACGGCAGAGGAATCGTAATCGGCAAGTCGCCGAACGGCAAAAAGGCAGTTATCGCGTACTTCATTATGGGACGCAGCGAGAACAGCCGCAACCGCGTTTTCATTGAGGATGGCGATGGAATCCGTACACAGGCGTTTGACGAGTCGAAAATGACTGACCCGCATTTGATTATCTACGCACCCGTGCGGGTTCTCGGCAACAAAACCATCGTCACCAATGGCGACCAGACCGACACAATCTACGCGGGAATGGACAAGCAAATGACCTTTGAGGAGTCGCTCCGTTCGCGTACATTTGAGGACGACGCTCCGAATTTTACTCCGAGAATTTCGGGAATCGTGCATCTGGAAGATAACGGAATGAATTACGCTATGTCGATTCTTAAGTCCGCGAACGGGAATCCTGATTCCACACGTAGATTCACATTCGCGTATTCCGACCCGATAAACGGACAAGGCAGCTTTATTCACACTTATGCGGGAGATGAAACGAATGGCAGACTTCCGAGCTTTGTCGGCGAACCCAAGGAGGTTGAAATCCCGGATATGAGCCTTGACGAGTTCACTGATTACGTCTGGAACAATCTCAACGCTGACAACAAGGTTTCTCTGTTCACACGTTATATTGACATTGAAACAGGCAGGTTTGAGAGCCGAATCGTCAACAAGAACAAGTGAGGACGCAAAATGAGCGGATACAATTTCAAGTATCACCCCGACCCGCTGAAAACGGGAGCGTTTATGAACGATATGACTGTTGTCTGCGACTGCTGCGGCAAGCAGACGGACGTGTACTATACTTTTCCATTTTATTCTGCGGTTAAGGTAGAATATCTCTGCCCCGAGTGTATCGAAAGTGGAGCGGCTGCGGAAAAATTCTGTGGTGTGTTTCAAGATCCCCATTGCGTTGATGAAGTAAACGATTCCGCAAAGCTGATGAAGCTGATTCGTTATACTCCCGGCTACTGTGGCTAGCAGAAGGAATACTGGCTCGCGCATTGTGATGATTATTGCGCGTTTCTCGGTTATCCCAGTTGGGACGACATTGAAAAAGCGGGGCTAGCCACCGAAATCGAGGAAACATACCGCAAGGACATCTGCGTCATAGACTTTGCGGACGCGGTGGAGCTTAGCAAGATCGGTGAATGCTATTTATATTTATTCCGTTGTCTGCATTGTGGAAAGCATTTTATTCGTATTGATTCTTATTGAGGTGAATTATGGACTCAAAAACAGCGTTTGACAGTGTATGCGCCAAGATTGCGGAAAGGTATGCGGACAGCGGTTGGAAGTACGCGAAATCACAGCATTGGATGACCAAAAAGTGCAAGGATTTGACCTTTAAGATCTTGTTTTACACAAGTTGGAACAACATAAGCGATGTAAGCGTAACATTTTACGGCTCATTCGCGATTTACTCCACCAAGACCAAACGTTGCTTCACGGCTTTGTCCAGCGAGAAATGTAAGCCTAACGGAGAACTCGACTGGAATATAGCAAAGGAGTCCTCGTGGGATAAAACCGTTGAGGAGTTTGCGGTCTGGCTGGATAAAATGGGAATGCCTATGATGAGGGAATGTACCGATAACCTTGACGAGTTCGTGAAAAAGGTTGCCAAAGAGGGATTTTATCCGTGGCAAAATGACTATGTTGTCAATATGGACTTTATTCTGGAATTCGGCTCGCGGGAGTTGGCTGAGGAGGCGGCGCGGAATTTTTACGAAAGTCAGCCGGAACATATTCGGGAAAAATTCAAAAACAACTATCTAAGTTTGATTTCGGGCGGAGATACCGTGGATCAATATGGGAGCTTT
>CAYZQU010000050.1:7739-9949 GCA_964480645.1 uncultured Ruminococcus sp.
GCTAAATCCCTCAAACTTCCGCACCATAATCGAAAACAAAGTAAAAATCGATTTTGAGGACTGAAACGTATGGAAGTTATTAATCAAGCCGAACCACGATTTCGCTATCTTATGGAAACTATATGCAATCCGCTTTTGGATATGCTGAGGGAAATCAACGAGATTGAAAATAACGCAGGTATCGGAAGTGCGGATTTCAGCAAGTTCAAAACCGAGTACATGAACATCGTTTCGGGGAAAATCACCGCGAAACTGCTTGCAAAAGGAGTTGGCGAGTGCATTCACCGACCCGTGAAATACCGTTGGGTGGACACGGAGGAATGCGAGGTGATTTTCCAAATGGACAAGCCCAAACGGGCAATTGTCGAGGCGCATTATCGAGAGAGGAATCACCTATACAAGCACAAATTCACGCTGATTCGCGAGGGCGAGGAGTGGCTTGTTGACGCGTTTAATTGGTGGTCGGACTATGACAAGGTGTGGCATAGGGGGACAATCTAAGGGAGGGATACTATGGAAATCATCAATGAATCAGCAGAGAAATTTCGCGACAAGCAAGACGAAATATGTGATTTTCTTTTCGGTGTTTTAAGAGAATTTAACGCTGTTGAAAAGGACGCTTGGGAACAAAGCAAGATTCTCAAAGAGGAGAAGCTAAAAAGCGGAATTCCCGAGCATCAGGAATCTCCTGAGGAGTCGAAACTTTGGGATGAGTATGAGGCAAAGCTGAATGAAATCAGACCAAAATACTTAACTGAAAAGCATATCCAAAGAGGATACTGCCCATCAATCAGAAGCCGGCAGAAATACGGCTATCTTAATGAAAGCGAACCTTGTAACGAATTCTGTAAGGCAAACTTCATTATGAAATCCGCAAAAAAGGCCGTGGTAATAATGCATTTCAATATGGTCGGACTAGACGAAATGCACAAGTTCGTCATTGTCAATGTTGATGGAAAATGGCTTATTGACGCGGTTTATTATGGATTTGAGGACGAACCTGACAAATGGTCGATAATGGAAATCTGCTGAACGAGGTAAGTGATATGGATATATCGGACATTTTCAACGAGATTGACAAGCACCGCCCCGCCGACCTTGAGAACGGCGGATACAGAAACATTCCTCGCGACAAGGCGGCAAAATATCAGGAGCTGATACGGGACGCGTTCCCCACCAACTGCAATGTGATACCGTTAGGTTATGACTGGCTTGGAAGAATTTTCGCCGTAAACGCGGAACTGACGGTCAAAATGTACGATGTTGCCACAGATGAAATTTTCGAGATTGTTCCGATTCGGGATTTCGCGAACGAGCTGTCCGAATACGCGGATGATTTAATCGCGGCAGGCGTCTATGCGGATTGGCTTCAAAACGGCGGTGCAAAACCCGAAGCAGACCACTGTATAGGATTCAAAATCCCGCTTTTTCTCGGCGGCAAGGATGAATTCGACAATTACGAGTTGTCCGATATTGATGTCTACTGGATGCTTACGGGTCAACTCAAAAACACGATATAACAGGAGGATTTCTATGAGCGAATTGGAACTCCCTACGCTGAATTTCTCGTTTGATTATGGCTGTTGTTTATGGGATAAGCACGGAGCGGTAGGTGCTGACAATCTGCCGATATCCGATGGCTTGAAACGCGAGTTGGAAGAATACGGCGACTATTTCGCCGACTATCTTGACTGGAGCGAACCGAAGAACACTCCGGTCTGGACTTTGAAGCAGACCTTGGAATTTTTTGATCAAATGGAGCTTGTTTACAAACGGCTTGAGGAAGAGCTTCACGGAAAATATACGGTTATAAACGGTCTTGACTTTGACAGGGATATGTATTGCCAACCGGAATATTGGGTCTTGGAATTCAGACTTGATAAGGGAAACACGGGCATTTGGTACGAACACGAAAGCTGCCAAATGAGATACGATGAACTGCAAGTGTCGGACAGTCTTGCGGAAGAACTTCGGGAATTATGCGAAGAATATAATGCTAAGACAGATCGGACAAAAGAACATGAGGACGATTTCAACCGCCGAGCGGCACTCGCCGGTAAAAAGCTTCAAGAGGAACTGAAAGGCAAATATACGGTGATAAACCGTTTTGAAAAATATCTGTAATTATGGGAGGAATTCTTATGAACGAACTGGAACTGAAGTACGGCTGCAACCCGAATCAAAAGCCGTCACGAATTTTTATGGAGGGC
>CAYZQU010000051.1:0-6281 GCA_964480645.1 uncultured Ruminococcus sp.
CACTCAATCAGGGAGGGTTAGGGTATTATGCAAATTTATGTACATTAGACCTTGTTCAATCCGCTCAAAAAGGAACTGCATATTTCACTCTATTGCCTAAACAGAGTATATACTATGGTAACGATTATGTTGCCTCAATATACGCTCAATATGTACATGATAAAAATCCTTATACCATTGTTAGTGGTATTAGTTTTTCGTTGAGTGGAGTGGGCGTTAATATAGATTTGTCTTTATTAAAAGACTCTGTTACAGCAGCTGCAAATTTTCGTTATAAATTATAATTATTTGATATAAAACTTATCCCTCGGTACTTACCGAGGGATATTTTTGTTTTTAACATTTGAATGTTGAAAACTCTGTGGAAAACGTTGAAAACTCGTTGACAAGCCGTTGAAGAATTTCAAACTTTTGTTTTTTCAGTGGATTTCTCGCGGTGTTTGCGGGTTTGTGCAGTGAGTAAATCCTCGAACTCATCGTACGGCATGGGACGATAGTAGAAGAATCCCTGAATCATATCGCAGCCAAGCTCACGGAGGAAGTCCACCTGAACTTGCGTTTCCACTCCCTCCGAAACAGTTTCGAGGTTCAGACTTTTGGCAAGCGTTACCACCGAGGAGATTACCTTTTTGCTCTTATCGGTGAGGTCGTTTCTGAGGAAGAATCCTCCGTCGATTTTAAGCGTATCAAACGGAAGTTGAGTAATCAGATTCAAAGAGGAATACCCCGAACCGAAATCGTCCACCGAAATACGGAATCCATGATCCTTGAACCACGTAATCGTATCGATCAGCTTTTTGATGTTGTCGGTAAGCAATGTTTCGGTGATTTCAAGCTCTATGTACTCGTGCGGAACGCCGATTGCGTCCACAAGAGAATTCAACTTTGTGCAAAAATTGTCGTCTCCGAGGTGATATCGTGATACGTTCATTGAAATGAGCGGTACTTCAATTCCCTTTCGCAGCCACTTTGCTATATCCGCAACGGCATTGCGATAGATGGCAAAATCCATATCGTTGATAAATCCGTTTTCCTCGAAAATCGGTACAAACTTGCCGGGAGAGATAATCTCGCCATCGGGACGAATCCAACGTACAAGAGCCTCAGCGCCCACAATATCGCCCGTTTCAATGCTGACCTTTGGTTGATAGTAAACCTTAAATTCATTATTTTTGAGTGCCTGTTCCATATTGGATTCAATAAACAGACGCTCTTTGATTTTATCACGCAACACTCCATCGTAATACACTATGAGGTTCTCATTGTAGATTGTACGCGAACGGACGGTCTGTTGAGCGGTGATAGCGCGGTCAAGTGCCGTCATTACGCTGATGTTGTCCTCGTCCAGCGCGCAAACTCCCACAAGGAGATAAAGCTGTACCCCGAATTTTTCAAAAAGCTGCTTTTGAATACTGCCAATCATATGGTGAATACGGGTGTCGAATTCATCTGCCGAGGAGCTTTTGAACAGTCCGACAAACCTCGAACCATCCGAACGGCACAGCAGTTCGCCTTGAACAGCGCAACGCTGGAGAATGTCCGCGACGGCAATCAGCAGAGAATTCCCCGATTCGAAGCCATGGATTTCGTTTATTTTTCGGAACTCGGCGATATTTAACACGAACACCCGATATCCCGTGCTGTCCTCTGAGGTCATACGCAAAGCCTCGGCGGAAAACGCGTCAAACGTAACAAGTCCCGTCAGACTGTCGGTCATTTGAATCTGCCCCAGACAGTCTGTAATATCCGTAGAGCTGATTATATAGCGTTTTTCACCATTTTCGTTTTCCTCGGTGGAGGCGGTGATGTTCAGCCAGCGGCGGTCTTTTTCATAATACAGCGCGTTGGCGGCAAAGGTTTTATCCGTTCCGTCCAGCAAAAGCGCGGGACATCCGGCACAAGGACTGTCGCGGTGACGCATTTTTTCGTAGCAGATGTCGCCCGGGCACAAATCGTAATGGTCAGCGACGTTCGTGCCGAGAACCTCGATCCTGAAATCCCCGGGAATAATGGTGAAGCCCTCTATATGATGATCGTTTATAATCGTTCCGTGGAGCTGCTTCATTGCGCCCCCGTATTTTTCCTCACAGTAGTTTGTATAAATTTCCGTCAGCGCGTTCTCGAGCGAGTCAATGATCTGCAGATCGCGGTCGGTAAGCTCAAAGCTGCTGTTGAACACAATCACAAAATACAAATTGATTTCGCCATCATATCGAATCGCGCGGCACTCGGCGCAGACCGCTCCGTTTACGAGAGACAGTCCGTCAATATGGTCGCCGCCGCTATGGATTCGGATTCCGTTTTTTGCTCCGAACGCGCGGGCAATGTCCTCGTCGGAACAGGTGCGCTTTAATGTGGGACATTCCTTTGGCGGGAGGTCGGTGGCATTGTAGACCATAGTGCCTATAAGAGAGCCTTTCACATTGTTATATACGTAAATATTGGAAGCACCTATGCACTCCCCCGTTGCCTTAAACGCCGCCTTAAGCATTGCGCCGGGATTATCTATGTTGCAGAACGCGCGTATCAACAGCTCGTAGACCTTTGCCGCACCTGAAGACATCGTAGAGGTGTCCACATCAGACGTCAAATCTTCGGGAGTGCTGTACATACGCATTGTCATTCCGCTTGTATAGTGCATATAGCATCCGCCGCCGCTCTTTCGGGACTCCGCCAGCGCGATAGATGATTCGCCGTATACCTGTTCTAGCTTTCTACCGTTGCGGAATATTGAAATTCCTACCGAAACCGTTACCGGCTCTCCGTCGTATGGATAAGAATTTACTGTATTGAGGATTTTTCTCGCGATTGCGTTCAGGTTGGAAACCTCTCCGAATGTCACATACATCAGAAACTCGCCGCCGCGTACTCTTGCCACGGCACTGGTATGCTCACAGGAACTGATTCCCATAAGAATTTTGGCGATGGACTTTTCGATATAGTCGGAATATTCCGCGCCCAACCGTGGCAGAATTCCGCGAAAATTGTCGATACCAACTGCCAGAAGCGCGGCGTTGGTATATCGGTTCACGCCGACGCGTTTTTCTTTGACAAAGCTCTTAAAAAGCTCTGCGGAATATGTTCCCGTAAGGCTGTCGCGTCTTCCGAAGATTCCGCCGTCACCATTGCTCTTTTCGGCGGTAATGTCAAGGGTTCTACCAACGATTTTTGTCGGTTTTCCATTGTCATCGCAGACGGCTCTGCCCTCATAACGCTGCCAGATGATGTCACAGTTTTCGTTGATTACACGAATCTCACAGGATACTTCTTTATCGCCGCGTTTCATAGCCTCGCAGAAACGGTTGAATTCAGGCTGGTCGTCCGCGCAGACGCTACCAGAGCCGAGCATCGACTCACGGAAGCGCACGATCGGTTCGAGGTTGTTTTCGTATCTTCCGCCGAGCTTCTTGTACTGATAGAACACATCGGACGCGATATCATACTCCCACAGCCCGAAATAGGTGTACTCCGAGGAGATTTTTGTGCGTAGCTTTTCCGCGCGCAGTGATATTTCAAGACGCTTGATTTCTTGTTGCGCCTGCTTGATTTCGTTAAGTAAATTGTCGGACATAGTTATCCCCCTCTGACAATTGACAATGTACAGTTGATAATTGGCAATCGTTATCCATTACCAATTGACCACTTTTACCTATTTTAATTATAACATTTGTCAATCGACTTGTCAAGGGCTTGAAAATATTTAGTCATTTTACACAAAAAATCGGCGTGCAAATTGCTTTAAGTTGAATTATTTTTGGTGATTATTTCTTAATCGCCTTAGCTGTTAATCTTTGGATTGTGGAAATTACGGAAAAATGCTTGACAGAATGTTGAAAATGTGGTATAATATAGTTGCGATACAATTTAATATCAATAATGAAAGTGTACATCTTTGCCATTTGGTAAAAGTGCATGCTCTTTTTCGTGTACCCTGTCATTATTGGTAACGAATTGTATCGCAACAATCGGAGCTTTGCATTTTTCAGTGCGCAGCTTCGGTTGCGCACTTTTTAATTTACGGGGAATTTCCCGACATACGAAAGGAAGAGTAGAAGAACTATGAATATTAAAAGAATGGTTGCGACAGTGATGGCGGCTGTTATTGCTCTGTCACTGACAGCATGCGGCGACAACGGCAGCAAATCAACGCAAAGACAAAACAGCGTTGACAGCGGGGTGAAATCCTCGCCGACTATCAACAATAATAATAATGTTAAACTCGCTACCGAGTCAGATTTTGAAACGGAGATCGAAAAAGGCAGTATTAAAATCACAAAATATTTGGGGAACGGCGGAAATATCGAAATCCCCGATACAATCGGTGGAAAAAGCGTGATTGCAATAGGCGAGAAGGCATTTGAAGAATATAATACACTTACGGGTGTAATCATCCCCGACAGTGTGACCGAAATTGGCAAACGTGCTTTTTATAAATGCGAAGGTCTTACAAGCGTCACAATACCCGACAGCGTGACCAGAATCGGTGGAGATGCTTTTAATGGCTGCACAAGTCTTTCAAGCATCACAATCCCGGACAGTGTGACCCAAATTGGTGGATATGCTTTCCGCGGCTGCACAAGCCTTACAAGCATCACAATCCCGGACAGTGTGACCCAAATTCATGATAGTGCTTTTATGGAATGCACAGGTCTTACAAGCGTCACAATCCCCAATAGCGTGACCGAAATTGACGATTCGGTTTTCCGCGGCTGCACAAGCCTTACAAGCGTCACAATCCCCAATAGCGTGACCGAAATTGGTCAAGGTTCTTTTAACGGCTGTTCAAGCCTTACAAGCGTCACAATCCCCGACAGCGTGACCAAAATTAGTCGTGGTGCTTTCTTCGGCTGCACAAACCTTGCAAGCGTTACGATCGGCAACAGCGTGACCGAAATTGGTCAAAATGTTTTCTCCCTCTGCACAAGCCTTACAAGCATAACAATTCCCGACAGCGTGACCGATATTGACTATTATGCTTTCTCCGGCTGCAAAAGCCTTACAAGCGTTACAATCGGCAAAAGCATGACCAGGATTGCCCCTGATCTTTTCAAAGGCTGCACAAGCCTTACAAGCGTTACAATCCCCGACAGCGTGACTAGGATTTTCGACAGTGCTTTTGATGGCTGCACAAGCCTTACAAGCGCAACATACAAAGGTAAAACCTACGACTACGCACACATAGAAGATTTGTGCTCCGCCATTGAAGGAAATTAAAACTTAAAGCAACCCCCTCCAAAAAAAATTTGGAGGGGGTTAACTGTTGCTATCCGAGTGAACGGCACATTGGATACAATTTCGAACCGCTTTTCCGACAGCGAAAACGCTCAACCTCAAATTGCACCGTATTGGAATCGGGATTCCAAAGGGACGAAGTCCCTTTGGCGGGGGTGTGGGGGCAGCGCCCCCACAAACGGGCGCGGTTTTTTGTATTCCGTTATTGACAAATTCACCAAAATATGCTATAATGTAGTTACCGCCAACGGCGGGAATTTCAATATTCGGGAGAGATTTATTATGAAATGGTTTGAAAACTCGGTATTTTATCACATTTATCCGTTGGGCTATCTTGGCTGTCCGCCTCGGAACAATGGTACGGACGAGCCTTCCCACAGGATTCTCAGGGTGATTGACGACATAGAGCATATCAAGTCACTGGGCTGTAACGCGATTTACTTCGGACCGGTGTTCGAGAGCGTCGCGCATGGCTACGATACAATCGATTACACGAAAATAGACCGCCGCCTTGGTACAAACGAGGACTTCAAAAAGGTATGCGACGCGCTCCATGAGAACGGAATCCGCGTGATTCTGGACGGCGTGTTCAATCATGTAGGACGCGATTTCACTCACTTTATGGACGTCCGCCAAAACAAACTCGGCAGCTCCAAAAAGGACTGGTTCCACGTTCGCGAGGGAAACTCCAACTACAACGATGGCTTTTACTATGAGGGCTGGGAAGGTCACTATGACCTTGTAAAGCTGAACCTCTACAATCCCGAGGTAAAGCAGTATATTTTCGACTGCGTTTCGGGCTGGAGAAACGAATTCGGTATTGACGGTCTGCGTCTCGATGTTGCGTACTGTCTTGAGCCGAACTTCCTCAAAGAACTTCACAACCACTGCAAGGGCATTTCGGACGACTTCTTCCTGCTCGGTGAAACGCTCCACGGCGATTACAACACTTGGATGAATCCCGAAATGCTGGATTCTGTAACCAATTACGAGTGCTATAAGGGAATGTGGTCAAGCTTCAATGATATGAATATGTTCGAGATCGCTCA
>CAYZQU010000051.1:6291-9892 GCA_964480645.1 uncultured Ruminococcus sp.
CTCACTCCATAAACCGTCAGTTCGGAAGCGAAAACTGGTGCATTTACCGCGGGAAGCATTTGTACACATTCGTGGACAATCACGATGTATCACGCGTGGCGACAATCCTCAAAACCAAGGAGCATTTGCCGCTTATTTACACGCTGATGTTTATGATGCCGGGAATTCCCGCCGTTTATTACGGAAGTGAATTCGGTATTGAGGGCGACAAGAACAACGGCGACCCTGCTCTGCGTGTGGAGTTTGACGCGGAGAAGATGAAGTCCGAGGGATTGAGCGACCTTACCGAGCATATCGCGAATCTCGCGGAAATCCAGAAGAATCACCCCGCTGCTGCCGAGGGCGATTACAAACAGGTTCAGCTTACCAACCGTCAGTACGCGTTCTCCAGAACGGCGGGCGATGAAACGCTCCTTACCATAATTAACGCGGACGACAAGCCATTTGCGTTTAATCTCAATATCAGCGGCGAAAAGGAAAATCTCCTTACGGGCGAAAAGCAGGAGCTGTCCGGGCTTACTCTGTCGGCATATTCGAGCGCGGTATTTAAGGTTTGAATAACCTATTTGCTTAATAAGGAAATTTTATGAAGTTGTTTACAATTGAACCCGAGGTTGCGGGAGAAATTGGCGAAAATACTGTTTACGGAAACTATGTCCGGGGAAAAGAGCATCCGGTTATTTCCCATTTGCATTTTGTTTTTGATGGCTGGCTGGGTGATGATATTTTGGAAACTACGCCTTGTTTTCTCGTATCCGAGCGGCTGAAAATCGCCATTAAAAATAGTGGCTTGACGGGTTATGAGTTTCGGGACGCGGAAATATCGACAAGCGACCAATGGAACGAAATGTATCCCGACCGCGAGGTTCCGCGTTTTTCCCGCTTGATTCCGTTAGGAACGGTCAATGTGGAGGGCGAAAAGTATTCCGATTGGAATAATATGGATTTTTGCCTTACTCCGAAGTCATATCTGGTAATCTCCGAAAATGCTAAAAAACTCCTTGAGGAATTTCAAACCGAAAACGCGGATTTTACCGAGCTGTCGCCGCTTTGACAAGCTGTTTTGATATTCCTTTTTCTGTTGAATTCAGAACAAGACGTAAAGGCGGTGTGATTCCCGTGGCAGAAACTTGGTAGATTGACGCTGCCTGCGTTTACAGACGCGGTGTTTAAGATTTAATGGAGGTGTTATTTTGCCTGTTTATAACATATCGGTTCAATTAAGAAGAGGAATGGTAAGTCAAAACGATTTTTACTCTTTCCTTGAAATTCTTCCAATTGCTATAAAAAATTTTAATCAGAAGTTTATTAATGGGTGTAGGACTAAAAACAAGAAATCTATTCTTAGATACTCGGTTAATTTAGTAAACCAAACTATAAGGTTTACCCTGAAAACCGCAACCCGCATTCCCAATACCAAACGCGTTGGTAACTGCCTAAGAGAGTTGACAGTTCAATTTATGAAAATCAAAGGCAGTGATAAATACCTGACCGCAACTAATCCGGGGAAACTGTTCCGTAGAGTTTAACACTTTGCAGACTTTTTGGAAAGGGGGGATTCTCGTGGCAAAAAGTTCCGTTGAAGTCTGGCTGTGGCTGCTGATGGTTATGCAGCCGTACAACTCCAAGACCAACTACATTTTATCACAATGCGGAAACGACGCGACACAGGCTTGCCGTGATATTCGCGATGGGAAATTTCCGTTTCTGAGCGAAAATGAAAAGCGCCGCGCTTCCGAGGTGCGCAACGGCGCGGTTCACGAGATTATGCGAACGTGCGCGGAGAACAACGTTCGCATAATCACCCTCGATGACGAGGAGTACCCCAAGCTGCTTAAATGCACCGAAAAGCCGCCCGTTGTGCTGTTTACTGCGGGGAGTCTCGCCGGGTTGAATGACCGACTGTCGATTGCTGTTGTGGGTGCGCGCGATGTGACGGAATACAGTATTAAAGCAGCGAATTACCTTTGCGAACCGCTTGCTCGCGCAGGAGCGGCTATCGTAAGCGGGTTGGCTGTCGGCTCGGATACTGCCGCGCACCGCTCCTGCCTTAATGTGAAAGGACGGACAATCGGTGTGGCGGCGTGCGGAATCCTTGTGAATTATCCCAAAGAAAGCGCAAATCTGAAACGCGAAATCGTGGACAGCGGCGGCGCGATAATCAGTGAGCTGTTACCCACCGCGCGGAGCTTTGGAGCGTATTTCCACGAGCGAAACAGAATCATTTCGGGACTTGCCAACGGTACTTTGGTGATTCAGGCGGCGGAGAGCAGTGGTTCACTGTTGACTGCGGCGCACGCAATCCGTCAGGAACGCGCTCTGTTCGCCGTTCCGCCGCACGACATCAACTCCCCTGTTTACCGTGGAAACGCGGATTTGATTCGTGAGGGTGCTCTCTCAGCCGCCGACCCGCGCGACATTACCGATTGGTTCAGAAAGCACTCCATTGACGATGAGGAACTCCTGCGAAAGGTCGCGGAGATTACTGCGCGGATTGCCGCCAAAAAGCCGCCTGTTTCGCGCAAGACCAAACAGCGTGAGAAAGTTCCCGAAAACGCTCCACAAAAGGTGGAATCCGTTGTGGATGAAAAGACACTTGAATCCCTTTCGGAAAGCGAGGCGGCTTTATTGAAGCTGATTTCCGCTGCCCCCACAGATATGGACACGCTGATGGACAAGGTGGAAATGGATTTCGGAGAGCTTTCCGAGGTGCTTACTAATCTTGAGATTGGCGGACATATCACGAGAACTCCGGAGGGACTGTACGCGCCGGTGTAATAAAATTAAATCCGCGATACGTTTGTATCGCGGATTTGTTGTTTTTATTTAGCCGAGGAATGTATCATCTTTTTGCCAATCTCTATAAGTCTTATGATAACCGGATTAAACACAAGGTTTATTCCAAGTTCGATGAAGAAGTTTGCCCCCACAAAGGCAATCAGAATAAACACAAGAATGTTTTCGTTTCCCGCAAGCGACTTGATGTAATCTAAGAAAAACGCGAAACAGCCGAGTACAAATACGCCCGTGTTTACAATCGGCGCGGTGACAGCCGCCGAGATTACAGCCGCTGTGCGGTTCTTTTTCGCAATAAGATTGTAGACCAGCGCGCTTGCAAGTCCCGCAAGCATTCCTTTGGCAAGCACGGTTATGATTGTTCCGGGAATATTTATTTCGAGAAATAGTGTTGCATCGCCCGTAAGCAGAACCGCAGCCCCGAAAACAAGTCCCAGCCACGCGCCCGTTTTCCAGCCGTACAGAGCCGCGCCGACTACGATAGGCAGAAGCGTAAGCGTTATGCTGAATGTCGAGAATCTGAGAAGATACATCGAAACAAACTGCAAAACCACCACAATTGCCGTAAGCAGTCCGATTCCGACAATCGTGCTTACGCTGATTTTTTTGCCCTTTTCGGGCATTTTCTTAATGTTTTCCATAGAAAACTCCTTTGCTGACACCCGACCCTTTTAATCGGTGTGTCGCGGGTATATATTTACGAGGGTTATCCCCCGCAGACCCTTATTTTAATAGCAAATCCGAAAACACGCTCTTGAAATTCCGTTTCGCTCCATTTCAAGAGCGTTTGCTCGCCGCAAAAGCT
>CAYZQU010000052.1:0-9848 GCA_964480645.1 uncultured Ruminococcus sp.
GTAAAATAGAAAAGAGGGTTTATTATGAGTGAAAGAAGTTTTACTGCTAACGTAAGTGAGCGCGGAGTGGCTTATGGTTCCAAAAACAATCCATTTCAAGAAGTGGAGTATTCCGAAATTCTCCGGTGTATGAAAACGGCAAGAGCGGTTGATATTGCCGCGAATGTTCTTCTTATTTCGGGCGCTGTTTATTTTATAGCGTTCTTCAATCAAGGCATTAAATTTAATTGGCTTATAATCGGAATTGTCGGGCTTGTTGTCGGCGCGGTGCTGAAATTCCTTGCACGGTTTAAGCTGCCTGTAAACTTGGAGTACAGCCTCGATGCGTTCGCGAGCGAGGCTCACAGAAATAGAGTAAAAGCGTGGAACACGTTCCTCTCTTGCGCCTCGGTTTGGCAGATCGTAAGCGCGACGGCTATATCAGATCAGCGGAATAATAGCGGCGCTTTAGCGTCCATTCAGCGGGAAACAATCAAACGTCCCGTGAAAACACCGTTTTACATCAAGGCAAATCAACCCGCCGTCTGCATTAAGCTCAAGGGTGAGCGGCTTGTCATTTTGCCCGACGCGATCATAACTCAGCGGGGAGGTAAGTTTGCCGCCGCCGATCTTGGGAGCGTCCAGATTAAAGTGTATAGCGGGAAATTTGTTGAGAGTACCGGAGCAGTACCGAGCGACGCCGAGATCATTGAGCAGACGTGGCAATTTGTAAATCAAGACGGGTCTCCCGATCGCCGTCACGCCGAAAACGCTCAACTCCCTGTTTGCGTTTACGGCTATCTCGAATTGAGCGGCTCCGGTTTAGATGTCAAATTATCGTGTTCAAGGCAGAACGGAATTGATGGATTTTCGTCCAATTTTCAAACAGCGCCGTAAATGCCCCAAATTTCAGTTTTAAGCTCGTAGGGGTAAAGTTATACCCCTAGACAAATAAAACGCAAATTTGCCCCGTTCTCGCTCGTCTTTGGGCACGTTAAAAGTCGAGGACGTTTTCCGAGATCACAGGAGCGCCCCCTACCCCCGTGAGGGGGTAGGGGGGTGTAATATAATTGTAATTGTATTTGTAATTGTAATTGTGTTTTAATTCGCTTTTGGTTCGGTTATGCTTGGGTTATATTTGGGTTTTGTTTGGGTTATTTTGGGTTTTGTTCGCTTTATTTGGCTTTCGGTGCAAATCGTTTATTTATGCGGTTTCGCGGCATTTTAGGGAATGGATTTCAAGGCTTTTTAACATTATGAGTTAGTAAAAAAATGCACTTTCGCTCTCTAAAATCGTGCTGTTTTTTAGATCATTTTATCTAGTGGGCAGATCAAAAAACGGATCAAAACTCGGCAAAAATAAGATCGTTTTGACTCCGCTTTGACTTTGCCTCGTTTCGGTTTTGTATAGGTTATGTTTGGGTTATGCTTGGGTTATATTTGGGTTCTTTTGGGTTATTTTGGGTTAATGGAGGTTGTATAAAATGGCGTTGAAAAAAGAGACCGACGGCGTTGTCCGTGCGTACATATACGGTCGGTATAGTTCGCACGCTCAAAAAGATACCTCGATCGAGCAACAGTTCGCCGAGATAAAAGCGTATTGCGCCGCGGCGGGTATTCGCATTGTCGGAGAGTATGCAGACCGCGCGATCTCGGGGAAAACCGACGATCGCCCCGAGTTTCAGCGAATGATCAAGGACTGTTCAAAGGGCAACGTGCAGCTTATCGTTTGTTGGAAAGTCGATCGGTTCGCTCGTAACCGATACGACGCGGCAATGTACAAGGCGAGGCTTAAAAAGTACGGCGTTAGGGTACAGTATGCAAAAGAGAGCATACCCGACGGCCCGGAGGGAATACTTCTTGAGTCAATTCTTGAGGGCTCGGCGGAGTACTATTCGGCAAACCTCGCCCAGAACGTCAAGCGGGGATTGAGGGCAAACGCGCTTGAGTGCAAGATCAATCAAGGCCCGTACCCTCTCGGCTATCGCAAAGGAGCGGACGGGCGGTACGAGCTAGACCCGGAGACGGCTCCAGTCGTCCGCGAAATTTTCGATCTTTATGTCAACGGCGACGTGCCGATCGTTGATATTTGCAAAATGTTAAACGGGCGCGGTTTGCGGACTGTCCGCGGCGGGCTTTTTGGGAGAAATTCTTTCCGTAGCCTGTTGCGAAATGAAAAATATATCGGCGTGTATGAGTATATGGACGTTAGAATAGAGGGCGGGGTTCCCGCGATCGTAACACCGGAGATTTTCGAGGCGGCACAAAGGAAAATCGCACGGCACGCCCACAAACCCGCCGCAACAGCGGATAAAGCCGAGTATATTCTCACAGGACGGCTTTTTTGCGGTCATTGCGGCTCTGCTATGGTTGGAGTGAGCGGCGTAGGAAAAGCCGGGGTTCGTTATCGTTATTATGCTTGTATGGGGCAAAAGAGAAAAATATGCTCAAAAAAGCCCGAGAAAAAAGACGTTATCGAGAGCATTGTCGTTAAAAATGCTATTGAGTGTGCGCTTTCTGACGAGGTGATCGAACGCGTCGCCGAGAATGTTGTGAAGTTGCAACAGCAAGAAAACGACAACAACGAGGAGAAAAAAAGCGTAAAATCTCAACTCGCCGACGTCGAAAAGCGTCTTAAAAACGTAGTTGAGGCTGTGGAGGACGGCGCATTTTCTCCCACATTGCGGAAACGCCTTGCCGAGCTTGAAAAGCAAAAGGGGCAACTTGAGGAGGAGCTTGACCGAATATCCATTATTGAGCCCGTTTTTTCAAAGAGTGAGGTTGTTGAGTGGCTGAAAACTTACCGAAATGGGGACATTTCCGACCCGTCCTATCGGTGGAATATTGTGCAAAATTTTGTAAATGCGGTCTATGTGTATGATGATTATATTAAAATCGTTTATAATTATGGCATAAATAGCTCAATCTTGCCTCTGTCGGAGCTTGAGAGCGCCTCTGCAGATAGTGACAAAGGGTTCGTATTTGGTGCGCTCGGGGCGACCAAATAGCCTTAAAGCCGCATTACAGTGCGGTTTTATTTTGCAATTCCACGCTTTATCCACGCTTTCCGGTTATTTCTTTCGTGTTATCTTGTTTAGCACTTCGACCGCTCGTTCTTCCTCTCTGGGGTACAGATGTGAGTATGTGTTCCACGTTTGTTCTACTGTGCTGTGTCCTAACCGTCGCGAAATCTCCTTGATGTTTATGCCCTCATTAACCAAAGCACTGGCGTTTGAGTGGCGAAAATCGTGGATTCTTATGTGCGGTAGGTTTGCCGCTTTAGCAAAGGCAATATTTTTGTTCTCAACGCTTGTATCCCTCAACGGTCTTATGCCGCCGCAGATACGAAAATCCTCGCTAAATTTATCCCCTGCCGTCGCTTTTTGCCGTGCTTTATGTTCTTTAAGTACGTTCATAAGCGGAATAGGCATAATTAAATCTCGATAACTGCTCTTGTTTTTAGGCGGGGTTTCAACATCATTGCCTTTTACTTTTTGGGAAATGCTCCGTCTTATATACATAACATTCCCCTTTATATCCGACCATTTTAGCGCGTGAATCTCACCTTTTCTCGCTCCTGTGTAAAAAGCGATGTTGAAAAACACATAATATCCCCAAGATACTACTGTGTTATCCTTTTTCGCGCTCTGCTCCGCAACCTCAATATAGTCAAGGAATTGCTACGGAGTATAATAATGTAATGTATCAACAGGCTTCTTGATAACGTTCGCGTACTTGAAATTGCCTAATTCAGCTAAAAGATTTTTGGGAATGAATTCCATTTTCACGGCATAATTCAGCATAGCACCGAAAGTGGCATAAGCCGACTGTTTTGTCTTTAATGCTATATTCATACCGTTAATTTCGTTCTTCCAATTCTCCAACTTAACCTTATTGAGCTTGTCAAGTCGAACATCTCCCATTGTAGGCAGAACTCTTAACCTTAAAATTCTCATAGCGGTATCGTGAGAGGTCTTCCTAGTTTCGTTTGAATGATACACCTCGTATCGTTCAGCCAAATCTCGGACTGTCATACGGGCGGCAGGTGTTACCTTATGTTCCTTGTATTCGGCAATGAGCTGTTGCTCAACCAAATTCGCTTCCGCAAGACCGTAAGCCATTCGCTCGACTTGTCGTTTCTTCCCGTTTCCGTCAACAAAATTGACACGAACGCGGTAGCCCTGTCTCCCGCTCTTGTCCTTTTTATTGACTTTAATTAGTGGCACAAGCCTCAACTCCTTCCAGAGTCCATTATACCACATTTTTTCGTGAAATGCAATAGGGATTCATCCAATTTAAAGAGGGAATATAATTATTGAATAAAACTGTTGTTTTATTAAATTCATATTTATGAAATAAAATGAATAAAGCCTAACCGTTTTAATTGACAATTAGGCTAGGTTTTATTGAATTGCAAACAAATAAAAATGATAGCAGAGATAATCGAATTTATCAATCCTGTTTGGAACAGCACTTTTATAAAATGCAAGTCTTTGAAAATTTTCATCAAGAGATACGTTTGCTCTTTTCTTGTGGAATTTTGGAAACGCACTTCAAAAAGGCTTGGTCTATGGTGTCTGATTTATAAGTGCCTTCAGGCAACTGTTGACCGTCTTTTAGCATTTGAGTGTATTGTGCGTCCTCTTTGACGTACAATCTTTAGTGCTAATTAACCCTGTGTCAATCATAAGTTGTTCGTATGTAGGTTTCATAATAAAATTCCTTTCATCTTTTTGTCAAAAATTGCTATCACAGTCGTTACAATGCCACTGTTTGCCGATTTTATTACTTGCTGCCCCCAAAACCTCTACCGATACCACTTTTCCTAACATCGATAGTTTAACAATATTAGTTGATTTACAATATGGACACATAACTATTGGCTTAGTTGGTGTAGTGCTTGTGGGAGTGGGATTTCGTGGGAAATCTCTGTTGTACAAGTCATTTGCAAGGCTGTTATCACCTTTTCCCGTCCCAAGACCAAAACTAAACCCTCCCGCAACAATACCTATAAACCACATAAAAAACATACCCAGTGCACCGACTTTACCCAGCAGCACGAAACTTAGTATAAATATGCCTATTGAAACAACTCCGAGAATAATGCTAAAAAAATATTTGGGGCTATTACCATTCATCATTCCGTACAATTCGTTTTTGCTTATAATTTTTGGTGTAATTTTGTACTCGTTACAACGAATTATTTGTTCTTCGTTGTACAAAACAGAATTGCAAATAGGACAAAATCTATCATCATAACGCAACCACTTATTGCATTTAGGACAGAATTGTCTTTGTCTCATTTTTTATCATCTCCTTTGTGCTTAAATTATACCATATTCCCCGAAAAATGTCAACCCTAAATCTCAAAACCTAAATGGAATCAATCTATCAATCGGACAGATAGGATTGATAGGATAGACTGTCGTTCTTTGAACAACTATCTCAATCCTGATGGTGTAACGGAACGTGACCCCATATCAATTCACGAGGGGGTATAACGAATCGTTATATACCGCTTTGGGTTATAAGGTAAGTCCAAATTTGGATTGACCGCTTTATCTAATTAAAGTTAGGGTTGTAGTTAAACTACAAGTAGAAAGTTTTAATAATGGCAGCAGAGTTAAGGTGTACTTTGTTTTGGAGTATACCGACATTGAGATTGTAAATTTTCAAGAGTGAGATGTTGTAATGAACTAACGTGCTCGTTCGAAAAAGTTAGTGTTACAAAATGTAAACCTATCCCTGCCGTCGTTTCGTTCTTCTTTCGTGTTGAACCGTTCGAACTCGAATTGCGTTGAACCCCTCCAGCATCAACCGCCGAACCCCTCACGGGATAAACCGCGCCAAATTGAAATATCAACGAGAACCGCCCAAAATTCAATTTTAAGAGCCTTTACAAGTCAAGATATATAAACTACTCTTTTTGAATTATTATTTAAATTCAAGCCGCTTCCGCCTGAAATAGTGCGTTGTGATATTGCACAAAAAAATAATTAAACTTTGGTTATTTTAACGCTTGCAATTACATCGAGATTGATGTATAATAATAGTAGGTTAAGGAAGTCACTACACCTTAACCGAATAACTTTCAATCTATTGTCTACAAGGAGGACAAAACAATGAAAATTGAAAACATCAAAATTAAGCTTTTTGTAACTGTATGGAAAACAGCTACACGCGGCACGGACGGCAAATTCAATCCCACAGCACAGAGGCTTTTCGCCAAACTTCTTAAGCCCGTACTTAAAACGAAATATTACAATTTCGTTTATGACAAAAAGGACAATTTGATTATTACGATTTTCGACAATGAGCAACAGCGGCACGATTGGCTTGTTGAATGGTTTGAGACTCACGGTATTGACGGTTACAGCGGAAAAGGCAATTACAAAGACTTCAAGAAACATTTACTTGATGATATTGAAACGCCGTGCTGCTATTCAGTTCTTGAAAATGCGGATGGTGTTGAGGTTAAACTCTTCTGAGAACAACATAAACCAAACAAGGGCGCGACTTGCAAAGGTTACGCCCTTAATTATTGCCGTTATTCGGCGGCGGCAATGATAGAGCAACATCCCGACAAACAAGAGCAATAGCAACAGCGGCAACCTTACAAAAGAGCCACCAACGGTTAAGAGCCTATCAGGGCAACAGAGAACCGCCAACAACAGCGAACCGCCAACAGCGGAAAAGGAAAAACGGCGGCAAAATCCAACAGCGGAAACAAGGACGGCAACAACAGCCAAACCGACAGCCGCCAACAGTTACACCAACAGCGGAACGGACAACAGCCGAGCGCATACCAACACGGAAGCCGAAGCCCACAGCACCGACAGCACCGACAGAGAGAACCTAAAAAGCATCTGCAAGCATTCTGAACGCTTAAAGGGATAATAATACCGCAAAATTCCTTTAAAGCCCTATAATTCGTTTGAAGCCCGTCAAGCAGTTTAAAGCCCGTTTTCTCATTTGCCATTGAACTCAAATTCATCAATAAGCAATACTGGAAAATCGCTCGAAAACCGTGTGAAGCCATTAAAGGCTAAACTGCGTGAAGCTCTCAAAGAAACAAAATCATCTATACAAAAATACAAAAGCCGAGAAGTCACTACTCTTCTCGGCTCTGTTTTATTTCGGTTTTCAAACGTTCATAAAGTGTTAAAGCGAATACAAGTAAACACTTACAAGGAGAACGCCGCAGAACAGCCCTGAACCGTGTACGCACATAAAGAGTGCATACCTTTAAAGGCTCTTAAAGCCTAAAATTCATTTTCCTCGCTCCATTACTCATCATCTTCATCGGGAACAATTTCTAATAAGTCACCGGGTTGTACCTCCAATAGCTCACATATTTTTTCGATACTCACCCAAGCAATAGACCTATTCTCCCGCAGGGCTTGGATAGCACCCTCGGATAATAGCTTTTCTTTTCGCAATTTATTTGTATTAAAGCCGCGGCTCTTTAAAGCCGCCAGCACGTCAATCTTATATTTTAACACAGTATCACCCCTATAAATATTATAACATAGAAGTACATCAATTTCAATGTACAAAATAAACAATAAATTACATCAAAATTTATGCAATTTACCACTTGAAATTACATTAAAATTGATGTATAATATAGACATAGCAAGGGAAAACCGAGCTAAATAAAACTTACAGGAGGGCTTTATTATGAGCCAAAACGAACTCTTAACCAAAGTCAAGCAAGCGCAGGAGTTAAAGCGTATGCGCGAAGAACTTGACACCGAACTTGAATCGCTCCAAGACGCTATCAAGGCAGAAATGAAGGAGCGCAACACTACCGAAATGGTTGTCGACTGCTTCAAAATCCGTTGGACGGACGTAACACAGAACAAACTCGACACCACGTCATTAAGGCGTGAACTTCCCGAAGTTGCGGAACGTTACACCAAGACAAGCACCTACAAGCGTTTCACGATAAGCTAACAGAAAAGCCCTTACAGTTGCGACCTGCAAGAGCAATTCCCAAAGTGGTACAGTATACCCCTACACAATATATTGTACCACATTATTGGGATTTTGTCAAGTACCTTTAACCTATTTTTGTTTATGAAAGGATAATTATTATGACAGTCAAGGAAATTTTCTCCATTATCAATGCTTATAAAGCTATTGATGTTATGCTCCCCGACCAAGCCGACCTAGACTTTGCGAACGAAGAAGAAAAAGACGACTACATGGACGAATCGGGAGCACTCGGAGCACACTGCTTTAAAGTTGTTAAGCCGTTGTTGAAACCAAAGCATTTTGTGCTTTATATCAACGGTACTCGTGAACTTTACAAGTACGGCGGCGAAAGCATATTTATTTTTGACACACAGGAGCAGGCACAACACTTTATTGATTATGTGTCAAGCAAGTATGGCGAGAGCAAGAACTTCAAAATGATATAGCCGCATTGAGAGATATAATATTCGCATTTGCGGACTCCGCGCAACACGGCAATATGATCTCCTGCGGAAGCTTAAACCATATTGCAATGTTTTGTGCCGATTGTGGCGAGAAGCTGTCCGCTCTTTTCGGAGAGAGCGCGTAAGCCCAACGACCACCGCTCCCTCTTTTTTATAAAGGCACAGATTAAAAGGTCTGTGCCTTTTATTTTTAGGATGGACAAGACGTCCAATCCAAAATAACGGTGAATGTTTTGTTCGCTGTCGCAACCCCCTAAAATGCTTATAGGCGAGGTAGGTTTGACCGATCCCACCAAATAAGTATCATAGCTACTTGTGGCAACGTACTCACGGTGCAGAGCAACAATTTTTTGTCAAACCCCTTGACAAACACGCATAATGCGTATATAATATAAATAGAGGTGATGACCGTGACCGCAAAAGAACTTGTACGAATACTAAAGGCTGACGGTTGGACGGAGAAAAATCAACGCGGTTCGCATTTACAGCTTATACACCCGTCAAAATCGGGTAAAGTAACAGTACCAATACACAGCGGGGATTTAGATCCCAAGACCTATAACTCCATACTAAAGCAAGCAGGCTTGAAATAAGAAAGAGGTGTTTTTCTATGAAATTGAGTTATCCTGTATGCTTGTACCCCAATGATAACGGTTACACGGCAATTGTACCGGATTTAAAAGGCTGTGTAACCGAGGGAAAGGATTACGCGGACGCTATTTCAATGGCAATAGATGCGGCAAGTTTGTGGGTGTTGGACGAACTTGAAGAGGGTAGAAAGCCGCCTAAAGCGTCAAATCCGCTTGAAGTTAAAGCCGATGAATACGAGGGCGGAATTGTAAGCGTTGTAATGCTCGATATGGACGCTTATGCTGAAAAGTACGGAAGTAAAGCCGTTCGGAAAAACTGTACTATCCCCGCGTGGTTGAATACCGCCGCCGAAGCGAAAAATATAAATTTTTCTGCCGCTTTACAATCCGCGTTAATGGAACAACTGAATATTAACGGTTAAACACTCAAAAGCCGCTTGAATGTAATGTTCGAGCGGTTTTGCTTTATATAAATTCTGATTGGTTATAACAGTTTAAAGCAAAAGTAAATCAGACCTTGTGGCAACGTTGCCACAGGATTCGGATGTAGTAATCTCCCGTGGTGCCAATGTTGGCACATCGGTAAAACGGATCAGCTGTGGCAACATTGCCACAGCAGGTAAGACTCTTATCGGTTCTCTGGAAACCGTTAAGAAAAATTTTGCGAACTCAATAATACATCTTTGTCGAGAGAGGGAGTGCGAAACCACCGCTCCCTATTATAATAAGGTAGGTGTATAGATGCCACACAAAAAATCCAAAACCGTCAAAACAGCAGTTTTTAACTCTTAATTGTTCTCCGAGAATAGATAAAAATTTACAATATCTTCCACACAAG
>CAYZQU010000053.1:0-9820 GCA_964480645.1 uncultured Ruminococcus sp.
ATCCAAAACGCGCCTGTTCCGTCGCACGCGAAGCGTGAGACGGAACAGGCAGGCGAACACAGACGAAATTGAACGAAGTTCAATTTCGTCTGTGTGGTTTTGGATTTGCTATTAAAATAAGGAGTTAGTATGTATAATATTGGTATTGATTTAGGCGGTACAAATATCAAGGTTGGTCTGGTAAACGAGAATTATGAGATAGTGGAAATGGCTTCCACACCGACAAACCTCCCGCGTTCGGCGGAGGAGATAGTAAAGTCTATGGTTGACACAATGTGGAAGGTGCTGAATACCGCGAAGGTGACTATCGGAGAGGTGAATTCCATAGGAATCGGCACTCCCGGTGTGGCAAACCGAAACAGCGGCGTGGTGCTGTATTCCTGCAATCTGGATTTTCGGAACGTCAATCTGCGTGAGTTGTTCAAGAAGTATCTGGATAAGCCGCTTTATGTGGAGAATGACGCAAATTCCGCGGCGTTTGGAGAGGTCCTTGCGGGTGCGGGAAAAGGCTACAAGGACGTAATTGTAGTGACGCTCGGCACAGGCGTTGGCGGCGGAATCATCATTGACGGAAAAATCTACACGGGATTCAACTTCTGCGGCGCGGAGCTTGGTCATAATGTTATCGTTTACAACGGAAGACAGTGCGGCTGTGGACGCAAGGGCTGCTTTGAGGCGTATTCCTCGGCGACCGCGCTTATCAATATGACGCGCGAGTCGATGGAGGAGCATAAGGATTCTAAAATGTGGGAAATCGCGGGCAGCCTTGAGAATGTCGATGGCAAGACCGCGTTTGACGGAATGCGCGCGGACGACGCGGCGGCAAAGGATGTCGTTAATATGTATATCGATTATCTCGGCTGCGGACTCACAAACATCATCAACACGTTTCAACCCGAGGTTCTGTTGATTGGCGGCGGAATCTGCAAGGAGGGCAAAAACCTCACCGACCCGCTAAACGAGTATATTAAGCGCGAGGCGTATTGCGTTGACGCGGAGCGTTCCACCAAGCTGGATATTTGCAAGCTCGGCAATGACGCGGGTATAATTGGCGCGGCTTTCTTATATACTATTGCTGAGTAACAATTTCGGCGTTTTGGAGATTAATTATGACATATACAAATATCATTCGGGTTTGTGAGAAATACGGCTGCGAGTTCAAAAGAAATTTTGTTCTTGCTCCGATAACTACCATGAATATCGGCGGAGAGTGTGATGTTTATGTCGAGCCGAACTCCGAGGGGTGTATTGTAGAGCTTCTGAACGTCTGCCGTACTGAAAATATTCCGTATTTTATACTCGGAAGAGGCAGCAATGTATTGATAAAATGCTTTCGCGGCGTTGTAATACGCATAAGGTGCGGTTTCGGGGGAGTTTCGGTGAGCGAAAACGCGATAACCGCAGGCGCAGGAATTTCTCTGGGACACATCTGCAATTTCGCGCTCCTCAATTCGCTGTCGGGAATGGAGAGTCTGTTCGGCATACCCGGTTCGGTTGGCGGCGCGCTGTATATGAATGCAGGCGCGTATGGCGGAGAAATGAAAGACATTGTAAAGTCCGCGCGGTGTGTAAATGAGAAAGGCGAGATAGTTGAGATTTCCGCTGAGGATATGGAGCTTTCCTATCGGCACAGCGTGTTCTCCGAGAACGGGTGGTGTATTTTGTCCGTGACTATGGAGCTTACCCCCGGTGATAAGTCGGCAATAAAGGCGCGAATGAGTGAGCTTATAGAACGCCGCCGTGATAAACAGCCGCTGGAATACCCAAGCTGCGGAAGTACTTTCAAGCGTCCCAAGGACGGATTCGCGGCGGCGCTTATCGAGGAGTGCGGCTTGAAGGGGTACACCGTTGGTGGCGCGCAGGTAAGTGAAAAGCATTCGGGCTTCGTGATCAATCGCGGAAACGCGACGTTCGAGGACGTGATGGGCGTGGTGAATCACGTAAAGCAGGTTGTCCGCGAACAAAAAGGCATCGAGCTTGAGTGTGAAATGCTGATTTTGGAGTAGATATGCAATTTCTGATTGTAACAGGTATGTCGGGTTCGGGCAAATCCGCTTGTATAAAGGTTTTAGAGGACATCGGATTCTTCTGTATCGACAATATGCCTCCCGCGCTGATTCCGAATTTCGCGGCGATGTGCAGTGAAAACAGTGAAATCACTCGCGTGGCGATTGTCGCGGATATTCGCGGCGGCGTGATGTTCCTGAACTTGTCCGATACCATCGCAGGGCTGAAAAATACCGATGGTCTGGAGATGAAAATTCTCTTTCTGGAAGCTTCCAAAGAGGTACTGATGAAACGGTACAGCGAAACGCGCCGCAAGCACCCGCTGGACGAAATTTCCGATGGGGATCTATCCAAGGCGATTGATGCGGAATGGGAGCTGTTGTCGGAAATCCGCACCCACGCGGATTTTATAATCGACAGCTCTCTGCTGACCGCCGCGCAGCTTAAGGAACAGGTCGCGGGGCTGTTTCTGGACAAGCCCACCGACCGTATGATCGTAAGTTGTATGAGTTTCGGATTCAAGTACGGTGTGCCGGGCGAGGCGGATTTGGTATTTGACGTGCGGTGTTTGCCAAATCCTTTTTACATACCGGAGTTGAAACGCAAAACGGGTCTGGATTCTGAGGTTCGCGATTATGTAATGAAGTTCGAGCAGTCGCGCGAATTTGAGGGCAAGATACTTGATATGGTGAAATTTCTGATTCCGTTGAACGTTCGCGAGGGTAAAAGTCGAATGGTTATCGCGTTTGGCTGTACCGGAGGAAAGCACCGCAGTATCACGTTCGCCGAACGAATCGGCGAAAATCTTACGCATGGCGGCTGCAATGTGAGAATAATCCATAGAGATATTGATAAGAAGTAAGGGGCGGTGAGATGTCCTTTTCATCGGAAATAAAACGGGAGCTTTGCAATGTTCGTGAGCTTTCGTCCGGAGAAACGTTTGCGATGTTGTACGGGTTGATGTTTGCGGGGCGGACAGTGAACCGCAAACCTGTAATCCAGACCGAAAACGCGGATTTGATTTCTGCGGCTAAAACCCTTTCCGAAAGTGTGTTTCCGGGAGCAAAGACCGAAATCACCCGACTGGTAAGAAACGGCAGTTCTTTGTACACTTTCTCGGTGAAATCCTCGTTGGTAAGGGAGTTATACGGAGATTTCAGCGAAATAAACACGCAAATCGTTTCCGGTAATGACTTGGACGGAGGGGCGTTTCTGCGAGGGATTTTTGTGTCCTGTGGTTCTGTGACCGACCCGCGCAAGGAGTATCATCTGGAAATCGTTCTTCCCGAGAATCGGAGATGGAAAATTCTGTCGGAATTCATACGCGAACACGGAATGGAAATCAAGACCACCATCCGTACCGGAAACACCGTTATTTACATTAAAGAGAGTACTCTCATTGAAGACTTCTTGACATACATTGGCGCGGGAATGCGCGCGCTGGAGATTATGCAGGTCAAAATTGAAAAGGATTTGCGCAACCGAGCCAACCGCAGTGTAAACTGTGAGTGCGCGAATCTCGATAAAACCGTTGCCGCAAGCGAGAAAAGCCGCCGCGACATCGAGTTTATTATTGGAAAAGATGAGATGAAATCCCTCTCGGCGGAGCTTCGCGAAACCGCAGAGCTTCGCCTCGCGAATCCCGAAAGCTCTTTGTCGGAGTTGTGTGAGATGTTTGACCCGCCAATCTCGCGAAGCGGGCTGAATCACCGCTTAAAGCGACTGTCCAAAGTCGCTGAATCCTTACGAAACAAATAACGGAGGACTGTGAAAAGTCCTCCGTTTTCATTATCTTATGAAGTTGGTTTTGATTTTCGGTTCGGGAGTCGGGAAACCGATTTCATTTTCCGCACCCGATTCTATGCATTTTAACAGCCATGCCATATTTGAGCCGAGAACGCGCATAGTCTGAAGTCCTTCTTCATCTTGAAGAACCTCCTCCGGGGAATTTCCGTGTACCTGATTCCAATAATTGGAGGACACAATGGGCATTAAATTGATGGTGAAGTATTTATTCATCTGGTCAAACGCTGCGGAAGCTCCGCCGCGTCTGCAGGAAACTATGGAAGCCGCGGGTTTTCCGCGCAGAGCCGAGCCGCCCGAGTAGAACGCGCGGTCCATAAACGATGTCATTGCGCCGCTCATCGCCGCATAGTGAACCGGCGAACCGAACACGAAGCCGTCCGCGTTCCGCGCCTTTTCAACAAAATCATTTACACTGTCGGCAACAAAGCACCGACCGAGCTTAGCGCATGCGCCGCACGCAATACATCCGGCAATGGGCTTGTTTCCAATCCAGAAAATCTCGGTCGTTATACCGTTTTGGTTGAGTTCCTTGCTCACCTCGCACAGTGCTGTGTATGTACAGCCTTTCTCGTGCGGCGAACCGTTTACCAATATTACTTTAAGTTCTTTCATAGTAAGTTCTCCTTTTCTCGCGCCGTTAAACAGCACATATTATACTTATAGTGAACGTTAAAATAAATTTGTCGTTTACTATATTATTATACAACATTTTGTTAAATAATTCAATGGATTTTGCACAAACTTTCTGTATAAATTTTGTTCATTTTTATAAAAAGTTTTGGAAAAAACCTCTTGACATTACAAGGTGCTTGTGATATAATAATTTCAGGGGAAAAAAATAACTGAAAGGGGGACAGAATTATGTTCACTGTAATAAAACTTATGAATGGAGGAGGATAAAATGGGGGATTGTTTGAGGGTGCTTAAGTCCGCACGAGAGGCGGAGCTTGAGGTAAAGTCAATTCTGGAGCAGGTTGAGCTGCTCCATGGGATATTGAAGCTAAAGGGCAGAACGCGCGAATGGGCAGAGCGTACTGTGGAAAAGCTCAAAGTGCTGGAATCCGAGTTGAATGACCAGATTGACGAGGCAGTAGACCGAAAGCGTGAGGCTGTACGGGTTCTTTCCGCGCTATCGGGCGCGGAAAAGGCGGCACTTTATCAGTATTACATATTGGCGCGGGATTGGAGCGAAATCGCCGATGAACTGTATTTCAGTGAGCGGCAGATTTATAACATCAGAAAGCGCGCAATAGCACATCTTTGCGAGCATTATGCCAAGGTATCATAAGGAGGATTTTATGGCTATCAGTAAAGAAATCAAACGAATCAGAACAGAAATGGGACTTTCCCAGAAACAACTCGCGGCGCAAATCGGCGTTACGCCCGCCGCGATAGGTAATTACGAGTGCGGAGTCAGCTTTCCTAAAGAAGAAAAGCTGATGGCGTTGTTCACCGCCTTGCACTGCACGCCCAATGATTTGTTGGGAGAGGGATACGTTGAGGAGGACGTCCTCGCGCATTCGACGGATTACGCAAATCTGGACGAGCAAGGACGCCGCCGCGTGGATAAAATTACCGCTCAGGAGCTTTCACGCTGTGGAGTAACGCCTCGGCTCGGGGAGAACACGGATAGCCGCGAGGTGCTTATAGCGGCTCGTGACGGCGGAGACCCGAAAAAGTCGGAGCTTACGCCGCGCCCCGGAAAGAGCGTTCTTGACGCGCCTGATTATCATGGGGGCAAGCGGTAAAAATGGAAATTGCGGAAATCTACGAGTACGCGGATATCCGTTCATTGCCAATTAATCCTTTGGAAGCAGCGCGCTCTCTCGGGATTAAGACGGTTAGCTACAAGATAATTTGCGAGTGCTACCGAATTACCCTTGAGGAGTTGTACCGAAAAAGCTTATGGGGATTCAGTTTCCTTGAGAAGGGAGTTCCCGTAATCGCGCTGAACGAGAGTGCCTGCGGAGAGCGACGGCGGCGGTTCACGGCGGCGCACGAGCTTGGGCATTGCGTTCTTGGGCACTTGAGCGGCGGGAATCTCACGTTTGCCGAGTGCGAGGCAAACCGATTCGCTGCGGATTTTCTTGCGCCGCTGTGCGTTCTGGAGCAGTGTGGAGTTCGCTCCGTAACAGAGATTGAGCGGTTGTGTGGTATTTCAGAATACGCGGCGGAAATCAGATTCCGCGAGTTGTGCTTTGGGAATTTTCATCGCGATAATCGTATTCTGGAGCGGTTTGAGGGATTTATCTCACGAAATTCCAAAAAAATTTCTAAAAGGTCTTGACAAATACATAGTAATATGATATACTTTAAGTACATTATAGTAAACGACAATGATAATTGTCGTTTACTATTTGCCGATACGCGCGGAGTGAGCGATAGTGAACGAATGTGCGAGGCAATAATTTATATAGCAAAAAAAGGAGAGTATATTATGTCAAGAAATTACAGATTTGAAACGCTTCAGGTTCGCGCGGGACAGGAGCAGCCCGATTCTGCCACAGACGCGCGCGCCGTGCCGATTTACGCGTCGGCGAGTTTTGTTTTCCACGATTCGCAGGACGCGGCTGACCGTTTCGCGCTTAAAGAGTCGGGAAACATCTATGGTCGTCTGACCAATCCGACGCAGGATATTTTCGAGCGGCGCATGGCGGCGCTTGAGGGCGGAGTCGCGGCTTTGGCAACGGCTTCGGGTGCGGCGGCGGTTACTTATGTGATCCAGACGTTGGCGCACGCAGGCGAGAACATTGTGTCCTCTCGGAACATTTACGGCGGAACATATAATCTTTTGGCGCACACATTGCCGCAGTTCGGTGTTACGGGCAAGTTTGTCAATCCCGAACCGGCGGAGTTTGAGAAGGCTATTGACGACAAAACCAAGGCACTGTATGTGGAAGCACTTGGAAATCCGAATTCCGATGTTGCGGATATCGAGGGAATCGCGGAGGTGGCTCACAAGCACGGAATCCCATTAGTTGTGGATTCAACGTTCGCGACTCCGTATCTGATTCGCCCGTTTGAGTACGGTGCGGACATTGTCGTTCATTCCGCGACTAAGTTTATCGGTGGTCATGGAACGGCAATAGGCGGAGTAATTGTAGACGGCGGCAAATTCGACTGGTCGGGAGGGAAGTTCCCGTGGCTTTCCGAGCCTAATCCATCCTATCACGGCGTTTCGTTCGCGCGTGATGTGGGTGCGGCGGCTTTCGTGACATATATCCGCGCAATTTTGTTACGAGATATGGGCGCGACTCTTTCGCCGTTCCACGCGTTTTTGTTCCTGCAAGGGTTGGAATCGCTGTCATTACGCGTTGAGCGTCATGTTCAGAACGCGCTGAAAATTGTGGATTACCTCGCGAAAAATCCCAAGGTTGAGGCGGTTCATCACCCGTCTCTCCCGACCGAACCGACACACAAGCTGTATCAAAAGTACTTCCCCAATGGAGGCGGTTCGATTTTCACATTTGAGATTAAAGGCGGAGCCGAAACCGCGATGAAGTTTATAGATAATCTTGAGATTTTCTCACTGTTGGCAAACGTTGCGGACGCAAAGAGCCTTGTTATTCACCCCGCGTCCACCACGCACGGTCAGTTAAACGAGCGGGAGATGGCAGAGCAGGGAATCAAGCCCAATACGATACGTCTGTCTATCGGAATCGAACACGTTGACGATTTGATTGCTGATCTGGATAAGGCGTTTGGGACAATTTAAGAGGTTAAAATGAGAAAGTTTTTCAAGGTTTTGGGCTACATTCTCGGGATAATCTGGCTTCTGGTGTTGGCTTTCTTCCATTTTGGAATCGCTTCGGCTTTTGAGTACAAAAACGGGAGTTTACCTTTTTGGATAATATGTATCGGCATTTGGTGGATTTTATTCACCGCAGTTATGCTTATCGGAGGTAAAATCGAGAACAAAAATCAATACAAGAAGGATCGCGAATACCGCGAGAAAAATATATCCAATGTGATTATCACAGATGATTTTTTGGGCACGATGGTTTTTGAGTATGACAGCGAATTGAAAACGCTTGATTCCAAGAATGTTAATTTGCCGCCGTTCGGCGCGGATTCTCCCGATTCGCTGGAAATCTATGAATATTCCGAGGATCTGCGCGATACGATTTTCGGAAATCTGCGCGAGTTGTATAATCACGCGGACGAGATTCTTGAGCGCGTTTATCCTGAATTTCTTGAAACGTGCAATGAATATGAAGAAATTGACGAAAGAGGTAAGCCCTATACTCTCGAATCGCTGCGGAGGTCGGTTTGCGCGGACATAATCATGGTTATGAACGGCGGGACTTGTTTCGAGCTGTCTTTCACCACAGGTTACACTGATTTCGGCGGACACGGGTTTGTTGCCCGTGTGAACTTCGCGGATAAAACGTTGGATTTTTCCCTTGAAGGCTGATAATGAAACCACCCCGGTTTGTATTCTATATACAAGTCGGGGCGGTTTTATAGTGGGTGCGTTTACAGGCTGTTTTAGCAATTCTAAAATTTTTTTGAAAATTTAAAAATTTTTCGGATTTTTTTGTAATTTTCGTAAATAAATTGCGTTTATATAAATAGAGGGGTAAATTTCCCCCTCGAATAGACAACGTTGTTTCAACATTAGGAGGTTTATTATGAACAAAAAAATTTTGACGGGCATTACATCATTTGCATTAGCTGTTACGATGTTATGTACGGGGGCGGCTGCACAAGCAATCTCACCGCAGGACGGCACAGCGGAATCGTTGGAAGTCGACGAGTTACTCGATAATGGAGCAGCTCCATTCTACCACGTTTATGGAGCATATCCCAGCGGAACGTATTATTCAAGAACGGGAAAAGCTTGCACTTGTCATGGCGGTGATAAAGGAAATCCCTGTAGTTGGAATCATTCCTGCGACTGCATTAATTACGATTCATCCATTCAGTGCGTAGCGTTTGCGAAGTATGTGTTCTATAATCTGAGAGGATACAAATGGGAAAACGGAACAACCACTCAAATCGGAATAACTAACGCAACGGAAACCACCGCGAAGAACGCACTTTACGGTGTTCCTATGGGTACATACGTACTGGTGAGGAGAAACTCATCGAGTGCGGAACATTCGCTTTCGATAATTGAAACCACATCAACTACGGTTAAGGTTTATGACGCAAATTCCGGTTATTGTGCTGCTAACAATACTGACTATTCAAAGTGTAAGGTAAGATATTTAGAACTTTCGTGGAAGGATTTTGCGGATCAGTACAAGTATATCATCAAAACCGTTAAGTAATACATATCGGAATAAGTACAGCTGCTGATTTTGCGGCTGCGCTGATTTCCGAGTTACAGAAAGGACATTGCTATGAAGAAAATAACATCAATTCTCGTCGCCGCTGCCTTGATAGCGGCACTTGTGGGGTGCAATAAAACGGAAAATCCCGAAAGCTCGAACGACAGCACAAGCACCTCAAACCAAACAAGCGTGACAGAATCAACGGAATCCACCGAGTCAACCGAATCCACGGACAGCGAACCGCTGTCCGATGACGTAAAAAAGCTGCTTGAGGAATATCCGAACGTTGCCGAATACAAGGGTCGTGACAGAGAAATAATGCCGCTTAACAAAATAACCAACATCACATATCCCGATGGATTTTTTCCACAAGATACATACAGCTTAGGCTATATGACCTACGGTGTGCCTTGCTTTGCGACCACAATCGGGAATGATGATTGGAAGTCCGAGGACAACGGCTTTTCCAATGTGCTTGATTGGCTGAATTATCGCGGAGATGAAGCCGAAAAATCCTTTACCAAGACAAAATATTTTATGGTTAAGCCCGGTGACAAGCTTGAAAACGGGCTTGTCGTGAAATCCGCGGAAACGGTCTGTGAGGTGCTTACACCCGAGGAAGAAAAAAGAATGGGAAGGAAATGGACATACGGTTCCATCAAAATCGAATTTGACGGCGAGCTTACACTTGAAGGCATTTTGTACAAATACGAGGGCGACCCGCAGTACTT
>CAYZQU010000054.1:0-9782 GCA_964480645.1 uncultured Ruminococcus sp.
TTTTGATATTGAAGAATGCTCCGTGAGTAAAATCACTGCGGAGTATCTTAATTTATGCCAGAAATCCGGAAAAATCGTTAATGTCTCGGAAGATATGCCAAAGAGCTTTACTGTAACCGAGCGTAAGACCTATATTTCAAATGTGTCAAATAATACGATTTGTAAACGTAATAAAAGAAATAAATAGGGATAATTTGTCGCTGAATAATGATAAAATTGTGAATTATGCAAGTAAAATGCTTGCAATTTTTTGAATTTTGTGGTATACTATATATAATATAGGTGATTTGCGTATTTGGAGGAAAAAAATGGCAGAAGATGAAAAGGTAATGGACGCTAACTACGGCGCAGACGACATACAAGCGTTGAAAGGATTGGAGCCGGTTCGGCAGACTCCGGGTATGTATATAGGTTCAACAGGTGAGGGCGGATTGCATCACCTTGTATATGAAATTGTCGATAATGCTGTAGACGAGGCACTGGCGGGATATTGTACCGAAATTGACGTTTCTATTCTTCCCGGAGATATTATCCGCGTTATTGATAATGGTCGTGGAATCCCCACGGGAATTAACCGTGCCGAGGGCATTTCCGCAGCGACAATGGTATTTACGATACTGCACGCGGGAGGTAAATTCGGCGGCGGCGGATATAAGGTTTCCGGAGGTTTGCACGGCGTTGGCGCGTCTGTTGTAAACGCTCTTTCCGAGTGGTTGGAATTTGAGATTCACGATGGCGAGAACATTCATTTTCAGCATTTTGAACGTGGGAAGTATTCTGAGCCTATTAAAATAATCGGCAAAACCGACCACACGGGTACGACTGTTACTTTTAAGCCCGATAAGGAAATTTTCCATACCACAGTATTTAGCTATGAAACACTAAATGAACGTATGCGTGAAAAGGCTTTTCTGAACGCGGGACTTAAAATTATTCTTCACGATTTGCGCGATGAGAATAACATTCGTGAGGAAACTATGCAGTATGAGGGCGGAATACGCTCTTATATTGAATGGCTGAATAAAAAACGCGGCGCGGAGGTTCTTCACCCTGATATTATTTATCTGAGCGATAAGGTAGACGATATTATGGTGGAAATTGCTTTCCAATATACCACTGACTTCAATAGTGAGGTTTTCCGTTCTTTCGCAAATGATATTCATACGGGCGAGGGCGGAACACATGAGCTTGGATTTAAGCGCGCTCTGAATAAGGTCGTAAATGATTTTGCAAAGCAGGTTTATGAAAACAATCCCAAGAATAAGAAGAAAAAGCCTTCCGGAAAGAAAGGCGAGGAGGAAAAGGCATTTACGGGATACAGCGGCGAGGCAATTCGCGAGGCTATTAACGCCGTCATTGCCGTGAAACTCCATAAGTGTGAGTTTGAGGGTCAGACCAAGGGCAAGCTCGGAAATCCCGAGGTTCAGCCCGCTGTTTATAAAGTCGCGACTGAACAGCTTACCTACTATTTTGAAGAACACCCCGAAACAATGCAGATTATCGTCAACAAGGCGGCTAACTCTCAAGCGGCGCGCGACGCGGCTAAAAAGGCTATGGAAGCTAAGCGCAAATCCGTTATGGACAGCAACGGGCTTCCCGGTAAACTGGCAGACTGCTCGGAAAACGATCCCACGCATACCGAGATTTACATTGTCGAGGGAGATTCGGCGGGTGGTTCTGCGAAAGAGGGTCGCGACAGACGCTTTCAAGCAATTCTTCCGCTTTGGGGTAAAATGCTGAACGTTGAAAAGGCAAGAGCCGACAAAGTGTATAATAATGATAAATTATTACCTGTTGTAAAAGCACTGGGCACGGGTATTGCCGAGGATTTTGACCTTGAGAAGCTCCGTTATGGACGCGTAATTATTATGGCGGATGCCGATGTGGATGGTCTGCATATCCGCACATTGTTGCTGACATTCTTCTTCAGATTTATGCGTCCGTTGTTGGAACAAGGTCACGTATATTGCGCACAGCCGCCGCTGTTCAAGGTATGGCGCGGAAAACAGGTGCGGTATGCGTTTTCTGACGAGGAACGCGATGAGTATATTGCCGAATTGGGAGCTGATGGCGGAAAAACCGATGTTCAGCGGTATAAAGGCTTGGGCGAGATGGACCCGATTCAGCTCTGGGAAACCACAATGAATCCCGAAACGCGGACAATGCTGCGTGTTTCCGTTGAGGACGCCGCAAGAGCCGATGAGATTATGACGATTCTGATGGGCGATAAGGTCGAACCGCGGCGGCAATTTATTGAGGAAAATGCAAAATTAGCGGAAAATCTTGATATTTGATGTTAAGAGGTGATTCATATTTCAAGCAGTTTGTTGCCCGATTTGGAAAATGAAAAGAAATCGGGAACCAATGAGCCGATTGCCAAATTCAGTTATGATAATACCAATGAAGAAACCGATGGCGCGTTGAAAACATTTCAACAGCGGTTTCAATCTAAGCGTGGAAAACTGTGGGTAGCGGCATATTCTATATTTACAGTGGCGATTATTGTCGCGATTGTATTTAATCCCACATCTATTGTGCTGTATCTGGCACTGGCTTTTTGTCTGTTCGGATTGGTATACAATATCACCGATAAAAAACGCACGCGCAAGAAGATTCTTGAAGCATTGGGAGATATGAATCCCGAGGAATATATATGTACGATTTATCCCGATAAAATAGAGTTGGAAACAATCATTAAGCCGAAAATCAACGAGGTGGATTTCAAAATTGACGAGGAAGCGGACGATGAGATTCTCACACCGCTGAAAACCGTATTTAAATTTGGTGATGATTTGCTGAATTTCTCGGAGAACTCGGATTCATTGTTATTGTTTTTTAATCGGCGGCAGATTTATTGTTTTCCTAAAAGGTGTCTGACGAAAGACCAGGAGGATACTGTCAGGGAGTTTCTGACTGATAAGCTGGAGCGGGATATTTTTGATGACACGGAGAGTGAGGACGAATAATGGAAATAGATTTTAGTCTGGAAAAACTTCATGAAATCGGGTTGGAGGAAACAATGAAGAAATCCTTCATTGAATACTCTATGGCTGTTATTACGTCCAGAGCGCTGCCTGATGTGCGTGACGGATTTAAGCCCGTTCATCGCCGCATTATTTACACAATGAACGAAGCGGGAAATACCTCGGACAAGCCTTATCGCAAGTGCGCTTATACGGTCGGAGAGGTTCTTGGTAAATACCACCCGCACGGTGATGCTTCCGTTTATGACGCACTTGTAAGGTTGGCACAGACATTCTCAATGCGTTATCCGTTGATTGACGGACACGGAAACTTCGGTTCGATTGACGGAGACCCACCTGCGGCTTACCGTTATACCGAGGCTCGCTTGGCAAAGCTTGCGAATGAAATGACAGCGGATATTAACAAAAAAGTCGTGGATTTCCAGACTAACTATGATGATAAGCTGCTTGAGCCTGTGGTTTTGCCATCAAAATTTCCGAATTTGTTGGTGAACGGTTCAAACGGAATCGCGGTCGGAATGGCGACAAATATTCCGCCGCATAATCTTGGAGAAGTCATTGACGCGCTGTTGTTGATGATTGATAATCCCGATGCGACAATCGAGGACGTTCTTACTTGCATTAAAGGTCCTGATTTTCCGACGGGCGGCATTATTATGGGTTACAGCGGAATTCGCTCGGCATATTATACTGGTCGTGGTAAAATTATTCTCCGTGGGCGTGCAACTATTGAGGAAGAAAAAACTCATACGCAAATCATTATCACCGAGATTCCATATATGGTAAATAAAGCGCGGCTGTTGCAGAATATCGGCGATTTGGTTCGCGATAAACGCATTGATGGAATTTCTTTTGTTCGTGATGAATCCGACAGAACGGGTATGCGTATCGTTGTTGATCTTAAACGTGACGCAAACGCGAATGTTGTCCTTAATAAGCTGTATACCTATACTCAGCTTCAAGATACTATTGGCGCGATTATGATTGCGCTTGTGGACGGTCAGCCAAAGACACTTACACTGATGGAGATGTTACAATATTATCTTAACCATCAGATTGATGTGGTTACGCGCCGCACACAGTTTGACCTTCAAAGGGCAAAGGAGCGCGAACATATTCTTGAGGGTCTTATGCTCGCGATTGACTTTATTGATGAGGTTATCGCGATTATGCGTTCGAGTAAAACTATCGCCGAGGGTAAGGAACGTCTGATTGAACGCTTTAAGGATATTGATGTATCACAGACGGGTCTGTTCAATCAGAATACCTATTCGCTTACCGAGGAGCAGGCGGACGCGATAGTTAAAATGACGCTCGGCGCGCTTACAGGAATGGAAAAGAGCAAGATTGAGGATGAACTGCTTGAAAAGCGTGAGATAATCGGCAAAATGGAGGAACTGCTTGCCGATAAGTCAAAAATGCTTCATCTTATTGGTGAGGAGCTTTCTGCGGTTCGCAAAAAATACGCGGACGAGCGGCGCACCGCAATCGAGCCGGTAAGTGGTGAGGTGGACATTGAGGACTTGATTCCCGAAGAAGACTGTGTGGTTACATTTACGAATCTCGGGTATATAAAGCGTCAGCCCGCAGAGGTTTACAATATCCAGAAGCGCGGTGGTCGCGGCGTTTCGGGAATGAAACAGCGCGACGAGGACTTTGTGGACAGTATGTTTATTGCGTCGTCGCACGAAAACATTCTGTTCGTTACCAATAAGGGAAATCTGTTTCGTTTGAAGTGCTATCAGATTCCCGAAGGAAGCCGTCAATCGCGTGGAATGAACATTGTGAATCTTCTTCAGCTTTCCGAAGATGAAAAGGTTGCCGCGATGATGACTACGATTGACTTCGCGGAGCATAAGTTCTTTATCTGTGTTACGAAAAACGGCTTGGTTAAGCGCACGAAACTCTCCGAGTTTAAGAATGTCCGCAAAGGCGGACTTAGGGCAATTTCACTTAATGATGGTGATGAAATCGCTACAGGATTTCTTACTGAGGGTGACTGCACATTGGTTGTCGCTACAAGAAACGGTGCGGCAATCCGTTTTGATGAGAATAATATCCGCGTGATGGGAAGAACTGCTCGCGGAGTTCGCGCAATTAAGTTCCGTGGAGAGGATTATGTTGTCGGAGCAACAAAGATTTTCGATGATAATGCCACGATTCTTACTGTTACCGACCACGGAATGGGCAGACGCTGCGCGGTTTCAAGCTATCGTTTGCAAAAGCGCGGCGGAATGGGACTTAAAAACTATCCTGTAAGCGACGAGAAGGGATTTGTTGTTGGAATTAGGACGCTTGGCTTAGACGATGATGTTATTCTGATAAGTGCGGATGGCGTTATTATTCGAATCCGTGCGAATGATTTGCGCGTGATGGGCAGACCGGCTTCGGGCGTTCGTGTAATGAGACTTTCTGAGGAGGACAGGGTAGTGACGTTTTCGAGAACGCCTCATGACGATTCCGAGGAGACCGAGGAAGTTGAAAAGGCTTCGGACGAGGAAATTGCCGAATCACTCGCGGAGGAGGCTTCCGAGGTGGTTGAGCCTGATGATGGAGCGGACGATTCCGATGATGAAGATGTTGAATCTACGGATAATTCTGAGGAATAGTCGTATAGATTTTCCCGAGCTGCGGTTCGGGAAAATTTTATTTAAATTTTTGAGGATTACTATGAACTTAAATAAATTGGTTTCCGATTTTGAAAATTTTCTCTCCTATGATGAGAAAATTCCATTGTATTACAGAGCGCTTGCAAAACTTTTGAATAATGGAGAGTTTGATAAGGCAAAAAAGCTAATTCAACTGAATAGCGACGAGTTTTCGGATGAGTATAGTTATATGGCATTAGATATTGCTGTGGAATCGTGTCTGAATGTTACGGTTAAGATTTTTGATGATTCGCGTGGGTGCAAGGTCTTTAAGCCGTGTCCGGAGGTGGTGGATTTTATTCGGTTTCTGTTAGAAAACGGAGCAAATCCACATCTTCCGGAGGAATTTAATCAATTAGAACACCTTGATGATTTGGAATTTGACAGCAATAATCAGTGTGGAAATACGTTTGATTGCTCCGAGGTTCGGGAACTGTTAAAACAATATATGTAAATTGTGTTCCATTATAAATTGTGCTCCATTATAAATTGTTCCACGTGGAACAATTTATAATGGAGCAGTCCACAGTGGAACAATTTATAATGGAGCAGTCCACAGTGGAATAATTTATAATGGAACAGTCCACAGTGAAACATTTGAAAGGATTATTATGGTAAATTATACACTTGAAGAATATGATGTCTGTGTAATCGGAGCTGGGCACGCGGGGTGCGAGGCGGCTCTTGCGGCGGCAAGACTGGGACTGAAGACTGCTGTTTTCACGCTGTCGTTGGACTGCATTGCGAATATGCCGTGTAATCCGTGTATCGGCGGCTCGGCAAAAGGGCAGATTGTTTGCGAGATTGACGCGCTCGGCGGCGAGATGGGCAGAGCCGCAGATGCGACATTTATACAATCCCGCGTATTGAATCGCGGAAAAGGACCGGCGGTACATAGTCTGCGCGTACAAAGCGACCGCGTAAAATATCATACCTATATGAAGCAGGTTCTCGAAAATACGCCGAATCTGTACATAAAACAAGGCGAGGTTACGGCGATAGATGTTGAGAACGGAAAAGTTACCGCCGTTCGGACTAAACTCGGCGCGGTTTATCCGTGCAAGGCGGCGATTATAACTACGGGAACATATCTCGGCGGAAAAATCCATATCGGAGAGTTAAATTATAACGCGGGTCCCGATAATGTTTTGCCGTCTACTGAACTTACCGCTTGTCTGAAAGCACTTGGAATTTCAATGCGGCGTTTCAAGACAGGTACTCCTGCAAGGGTTCACAAGCGGAGCATTGACTTCTCCGTGATGGAAAAACAACTTGGCGATGAAGATATTATGCCGTTTGTATTCGATAATGAACGAGAGTTGTGTAATGTCTCGGAATGCTATGTTACATACACAAATTCCGCGACACATCACGTGATTCTGGATAATCTTGACCGTTCGCCGTTGTATTCGGGAAGAATTGAGGGAGTAGGACCGCGATATTGTCCGAGTATTGAGGATAAAATCGTAAGATTTCCGGATAGAGAACGTCACCAACTGTTTGTAGAGCCGATGGGACTGGATACGGACGAGTGCTATCTTCAGGGAATGAGCAGCAGTCTGCCCGAGGACGTACAATTGAAGTTTCTGCGGACAATCAAGGGCTTGGAAAACGTAGAGATCATGCGCCCCGCTTATGCGATTGAATATGATTGCTGCGACCCATTGGAACTGTTGCCAACGCTGGAATTTAAGCGTTTTTCGGGATTGTATGGCGCTGGGCAATTTAACTGCACATCGGGATATGAGGAGGCGGCGGCGCAAGGAATTGTTGCGGGAATCAACGCGGCGCGGAAAATCCGTGGGGAAAGCGCGATAATTCTTGACAGGGCAAGCTCCTATATCGGAACATTGATTGATGATTTGGTGACAAAAGGCTGTTCTGAGCCGTATAGAATGATGACATCCCGGAGTGAATACCGGCTAATTTTGCGTCAGGATAACGCTCCCGAAAGATTACTTCATATCGGGCACGAGGTTGGTCTTGTTTCAGACGAGAGATATGCGAGATTTCAAGCCGATTGCGAAATGCTTCAGGCTGAATTTGAGAGAATTAAATCCGTGACGATTCACCCGAGTGACGAATTAAACAAAATGCTTACAGCGCACGGAACCACGCCGATTACATCGGGGGTGAAGCTGTATGAACTGCTGAAACGTCCGCAGGTATCGTACATGGATTTTGAACCGTTTGATTCAGAACGTCCGCAGCTGAAATTTGCGCTGATAAACCGTTTGGAAACTGAAATAAAATACGAGGGATATATTAAAATTCAGCGTGAACAGGTTGAGAAAATGCGGAAACTGGAGCAAAAGCTATTGCCATCTGATGTGGATTACAAGCAAATCAAGGGTTTGCGTCTGGAGGCACAAGAAAAGCTGAATCGTTTCAAACCGCTGAATGTCGGGCAGGCGGGACGTATTTCGGGAGTAAATCCCGCCGATGTTTCGGTGCTTTTGATTTGGCTTGCGGGGAGGGACGATAAATGATTGATGAAATAATCGAGATGTTTGAATCCGCGAAAATTGAGATAGATTCCGTGCAAGCAGAAAAATTTTCAACACTTTTTGAGTTTATGGTTGAATATAATCACAATGTAAATCTTACGGCTATTACGGAGTTTCGGGACGTTGTGATGAAACATTTTATTGATTCGGTGCTGCCGTTCACGATGATTGAAATTCCGGAGAAATCGCGGTTTATTGATGTCGGAACGGGCGCAGGGTTTCCTGCACTGCCATTGTTGATTATTCGTCCCGATTTGAAAGGCACATTGTGTGACAGTTTGCAGAAACGCTGTAACTATCTTGAATCCGCGTGCAAAAAAATCGGAATCAGCGCGGAGATAATTCACGCGCGCGGTGAGGAACTGGCGCGGAACAGGCGTGAGAAATACGATTTCGCAACGGCGCGCGCGGTCGCGACAATGCCGGTTCTGACGGAGCTGTGTTTGCCGTTTGTGCGGGTTGGTGGAAATTTTATCGCGCTTAAATCTGTTAACGAAGACTTGAAATCTGCTGAATCCGCGGTAAAAATCTTAGGTGGAGAAATCGCAGAAATCACCGATTACAAGCTTCCAAACGGCGATGACAGGCGAATGGCGGTTATCAAAAAAATATCGCAGACTCCGACAAAATACCCGCGAAGTTACGCGAATATTACAAAAAAGCCCCTATAAAACGGGGCTTTTTCACGGTTTTGGGCAGATTTTGCGATATTTCCCTCTGGAAATTACGAATTAAAAATGGTAACATATAGAAAAGGGGGAATGAAAAATGAACGGATTGTTCAAAACTAAGGAAAAATCGGCAGGTCAGATCGTGATGGTAAATATTGCGGAAATCGTGCCGAACAGGTCACAGCCGCGTACCGAGTGGAATGCGGCGGCATTGGAATCACTGTCGGAAAGCATTCGCGAGAATGGAATTCTTCAGCCAATTTGCGTAAGAAAATTCGGGGCGCTGTATGAAATTATCAGCGGAGAGCGTCGGACGCGCGCGGCTAAGCTAGCGGGGCTTACGGAAGTTCCGTGCATTGTGATGAGCGTTGATGATGAGCAGTCGGCAGTGCTGGCTTTGATTGAAAACATTCAGCGCAAGGATTTGAGCTATTTTGAGGAAGCGCTTGCTATTGAAAAGCTAATTTCGTTTTATGGACTGACACAGGAGGAGGCGGCGTCGCGGCTCGGAAAGGCACAATCCACTATTGCTAACAAACTACGTTTGTTGAGATTCTCGGACAGTGAGCGCAGAATGCTTATCACGGGGAATCTCTCAGAGCGGCAAGCACGAGCATTGATTCGCATTGAGAACCCACAGATACGCGAGAGAACATTGGAAAAAGTGATTCGTGGAAACCTGAACCTTGAACAGACCGAACAGATTGTGAATGTCGTATTGGGAGAAGCTCCGCCGCGAAAATCCAAGTCAAAGCCCAAAGCAAAAGCAATTTTTTCCGTACCACCGAAAATATATATGAATTCGCTGAATGCACTGATAAAACGTATTCACGAAGATAATGTTCCATGCGAGCTTGAAACGACAAAATCCGACAAATTTTACGAGTATATTATTCGGTTTCCAATCGGTATATAAATGTTCCACTGTGGACTAATCCATCATAAATTGTTCCACTGTGGACTAATCCATCA
>CAYZQU010000055.1:0-9731 GCA_964480645.1 uncultured Ruminococcus sp.
GCTTGGGGAGAAAATCGTTCCAAACAATGTGCAAGAAACACTTCAACGGTTGATTGTCACCGCAATGCGCGAAAACGGAATCTCCGCTGCAATGGTGAAAAGCGTGGGAATCGCCGCGGGAGTCTATATATCGGGAATCCTTGAGCGGT
Source organism: uncultured Ruminococcus sp. (assembly GCA_964480645.1). Classification (GTDB taxonomy): domain Bacteria; phylum Bacillota; class Clostridia; order Oscillospirales; family Ruminococcaceae; genus CAG-115. The sequence goes on from CAYZQU010000055.1 coordinate 150, forward strand.
GTTTTTCTCCCGAACATTGGCTTTTGTCGCCACTGACCGAAGTTTATATTCTGCCATTTATTTCCGCAGCAATAAGCGGACGATTTACCGCCGCGCTGCTGACCTTGCCCGATGAGGATTGTGTTTTCGCGGATTTTGGGCGGACGCTCTCTGTGGCGGTAAAGCGCGGCGGAGATATTGTGTGCGCCGCGTTTCCGCTTTCGGGAGCTTTTGACGGAAGCGGTCTTGAAAGCGGAATGCCATCTGTGAGGGGAGCGATAATCGCAGTATCGGAGCAAAGCGACGGAACGCTGATGTATCAGGTCGCGGAAGACGCGGACAGCGTTGGAATTTCTCCGTGTGCGGCGCTGATGGCGGCACTGCACATGCGTGATATGGAAATTTTAGACAGTGACGGAATAATGACAGATCGCGACAGGTTTCATATCGGCGAGGATTTTTACATCTCGCAAGCGGATATTCGTGTGATTCAAGCGGATAAGGCAAAGTCCGCAGCAGCTTTGTCGCTGCTTCCCGAAATCGGCAGCGCATTCTTTTCGGGAGAGCCGTTTGCCAATTCGGGAGGAATCGCCGCTATGCGCTCTTTGAAAGCGATTCCCGAGCGGTTTGATTGTGCAAAGTTTTGCCGCAGCTCCGTGGAAAACGGAATTATTATGTGCCTCGAAAATGAAGCATCTCGTACAAAAGCTGTGCAAATTGCACAAAAATCCCGAGAATGTACCGAGAAAATTCTACATAGATTCGATGGGCTTTACTTAAAATTCCTACCGTTTTAACTGCGAATTGTGAAAAATGCTAAAAAATTTGTAAATATTGATAAAAACCCCTTGATTTTTTTTACGGAAAGTGTTATAATAATAAGGCATTTAGTATCCGTCGGGATTGCTGTGCCCAGATGTTGGGATTTTACGGCGATTCGGCGTGTGTTAATGCGCGGCGGAAACGCCAAACATTAAAAACGGACAGTCCGCTGAAATTGTGGGAATCAACCCGCAGCGGGATTTGCAGAGTCCCAGCCCGGATAAGCCGGATTCAAGAATGCCCGAAAAGCCATAGGAGGAAAATATGGACGCATTAAAACTTATTGAACAGAGCAGTATGAAGGAAACCGCTCCGCAGATCGAAATCGGCGATTACGTAAAGGTTTACGTAAGCATCAAGGAGGGCGAAAAAAGCCGTATCCAGATGTTTGAGGGCACTGTAATCGCAAAGAAGCACGGCGGCATTAACGAAACCTTCACAGTAAGACGTGTTGCTCACGGCTGCGGCGTGGAGAGAGTTTTCCCGATTCACTCGCCGTCTGTTGACAAGGTCGAGGTAGTAAGAAACGGTAAGGTCAGAAGAGCTAAGCTGTACTACCTGCGCGACAGAGTCGGTAAGGCGTCTAAGGTTAAGTCTAAGGTTTAATCCCGGAGTTTATTCGTGTTGCTCTGATTGTGTAAATCGGGCGGTAATGTGAATAAGCTTGAAATGTTCCTCGTTCCCCGCAGTTTGCGGGGGTTTGCGGGGATATTTCCGAAATTTGGAAGAGGTCTGAAATATGTATGAAACTGATGAGGAAATAGATTCCATAATCGAATCACTTGAAAAAAGCGAGGAATCAAGGGAAAACGATGATAGTTCCGTGAATTCCGAGGAGCAGTCCGAAGAACCGAAAAAGCCATTTTCGGATATTTTGGATTGGATTTCCTGTATGATTTTTGCTGTGGCGGCGATGTTGGTGATCAGTTTGTTTTTCTTTCGTTCGATTACAGTTTCGGGACCCTCTATGAATGATACATTGATTGACGGCGATAAGGTTATCGCGATGAATTTTTGTTACACCCCGCAATACGGTGACATTGTTATCGTTCAGGCAAACAAGCTGAAAAACAAAAATACGGATTTGTACGGTGAGCCGATTATCAAGCGTGTGATTGCCAAGGGTGGTGACGTTATTCGTATTAATTATAACACCGGAGCGGTTTATCTTAATGGCGATCTGTTGAAAGAGGATTACATCAAGGATCTTACTCATCTACGTAACGAGGGCTGGCTTGAAGACAATGAGGGAATCACTGTCCCCGAGAACTGCGTTTTCGTGATGGGTGATAACCGCAATGTTTCTAACGACAGCAGAAATTTGCAAGACGTTGGATTTATAGATACCGATTTAATAATGGGCAAGGCAGTTTTGCGGTTTGCGCCTTTTAAGAGTTTTGGATTGTTATGAGCGAGATACAAAATATTCAGTGGTTTCCCGGTCACATGACCAAAACGAGACGGCTGATTGAAGCCGACCTCAAAATGGTAGACGCTGTGGTAGAAATTACAGACGCACGAATTCCTCAAAGCAGCAGAAATCCTATTCTTGATGAGTTGGTGGGGAATAAGCCGCGCATAATGATAATGAACAAGTGCGATGTTGCCGATGAAAAGTCAACTGAAAAGTGGAAACACTATTATGAAAAGCAGGGAATCTGCGTGATTGTCTGCGATTGCCGAACAGGGAAAGGAATCAACAAATTTCTCCCGACCGTGAAAAGGTTGCTGAGCGATTTGATTGAGCGCAGAAAAGCTCGCGGAATGATTGGGAAAGCACTGCGTCTGATGGTTGTGGGGATTCCTAATGTTGGTAAGTCCTCGTTTATCAATCGAATGGCAAATTCCAAAAAGACCAAAGTTGGCGATCGTCCCGGTGTTACGCGCGGAAAACAATGGGTTTCTATTGATAAGGATGTTGAATTACTGGATATGCCGGGAATTTTATGGCCGAAATTTGAAGATAAAGACGTGGCGCAAAGATTAGCGTTCACAGGTGCTGTTAAAGATGAAGTCGTTGATACCGTGGAGCTTGCGAGGTCTCTCGGAGAATTGCTTTTACGTGATTATCCGGGGCTTGTGAAAGCGCGGTACAAAATTTCGGGCGAGGGTGATATTTTAACAGAGATTGCCATGTCACGCGGAATGCTGATTTTGGGTGGCGAGCCTAATGTGGAGCGCGCGGCGGCAACGCTGTTGGACGAATTTCGCGGAGGAAAAATCGGAAAAATCACACTTGATGAACCGTCGGGAGGTGTTTGATATGGCACGTCAAAGCAAACATCGCAAAAGTCCCGAAACACAGCTTAAAATTGAGGGTGTGGAGCTTGACGGTTTGTCGTTGCGTGAGTTTGATAAAGCGGTTTTTGAGTGTTATGGATTAGTATGCGGAATTGATGAGGCGGGCAGAGGACCGATTGCGGGACCGGTAATGGCGGCGGCAGTGATTCTCGACCCGAATAATCCGATTGAAGGCTTGAACGACAGTAAAAAGCTCAGTGCGAAAAAGCGCGAGACACTTTACGAGGAAATCTGGGATAAGGCGATTGCCGCAAGTGTTTCCTGTGCATTTGTAGAGGAGATTGACAATACCGATATTCTGTCAGCGGATTTACTGGCAATGTCAAGAGCTTTTAACGGAGTTACTACCACTCCCGCGATAGTTCTGGTGGACGGCGATGTTCTCCCAGAGCTTGATGTTCCTTTTAATTCCGGCGTAAAATTCGGCGGTGTGATAAAGAACGTAATCGGCGGTGACGCAAGGTCCGAGGCGATTGCGGCGGCATCGATTCTAGCTAAGGTGGAACGTGACGCGGAGATGTGCAGACTTGCTGGACAATATCCCGGATATGGATTTGAAAAGCATAAGGGATATGGAACAAAGGCGCATTATGCCGCGATTGAAGAGTTGGGACTTTGCCCGATACATCGAAAAACGTTTCTGAAGAAATACATCAAGGAAAATGAGTGATAAACAGGAAAAGGGCAAGCTCGGTGAGGATACCGTATATGAAGAACTGATTAGACGCGGTCATAAGATAATTGCCAGAAACTACCGCAAGCGAATCGGAGAGATTGACATAATTTCTCAATCAGGACGATTTATCGTCTTTACGGAAGTGAAAGCACGCAAGTTGGGAAGTATGGTTTCGGGTCTTGAAGCGGTAAATTTCACCAAGAAAAGGAAAATAGTACTAACGGCGGACGCATATCTGACGGAGAATCCGACAGAGCTTCAGCCGCGGTATGATATTGCCGAGGTGTGGCTGACGCGCGGCGAAAATCCACATGTTGTGCGTGTGGATTTTTATGAGGATGCGTTCGACACCGAGGGTATTTATACAGTAAATTGAAAGCCAATTGAAAGGAAGAGCGTATTATGAATTACGCAAGCACAAGAAATTCCACGCTTAATGTGACGAGCGCGCACGCGATTGTCAAGGGACTTTCGGACGAGGGCGGTTTGTATGTCCCCGAAAGTATTCCCGTGCTTTCCAAGGAGGAAATTCTCGGATTGTGTGATAAGTCCTATGTGGACAGGGCGTATGCGGTTTTCTCAAAGTTCTTGACGGACTTTACTCCCGAGGAGCTTCGTCATTGTGTTGAGAGCGCGTATAATTCCAAGAATTTTGATACCGACAACATCGCGGAAATTACCAAACTGTCGGAGTCGCGATATATTCTTGAACTGTGGCACGGTCCGACCTGCGCGTTTAAGGATATGGCACTGCAGATTCTGCCGTATCTGCTTACCACCTCCGCGAAAAAAACGGTTGATGGAAAACAGATTGCAATTCTTGTAGCGACCTCCGGTGATACCGGAAAGGCGGCGCTTGAGGGATTTAAGGATGTTCCCGGAACATCAATTTGTGTGTTTTATCCCGAAGACGGCGTTTCCCCGATGCAGAAACGGCAAATGACTACCCAAGAGGGTGAAAATGTCAACGTATGTGCTGTTAAAGGAAACTTTGACGACTGTCAGAACGGTGTTAAAGCAATTTTCACTGACAAGAACATCGAGAATAAGCTCGCCGAACGGAACATTCTGTTGTCAAGCGCGAATTCCATAAACTGGGGCAGACTCGCTCCGCAGATAATCTACTATGTTTCCACATACGCGCAGCTTGTCAAGGACAAGGAGATAGAGTATGGTGAAAAGGTCAATATCGTTGTTCCAACGGGCAATTTCGGCAACATTCTCGCGGCGTATTACGCAAAGCTGATGGGAATTCCCGTGAATAAGCTGATCTGCGCGTCCAACAGCAATAATGTGCTGACGGACTTCATCAACACGGGCGTTTACGATAGAAACAGGCAGTTCTACACCACTATTTCGCCGTCTATGGACATACTGATTTCGTCCAACCTCGAGCGTCTGCTGTATCACTTGACTGGCGGAAATGACACGCTCATCAATGAGTGGTTCGGTAAGCTTAAGGAATCGGGCAGATACGAGGTCAACGAGGAAGTGAAGAAACAGCTTTCCGAGCTATTCTACGCGGGTTGTTGCAATGATGACGAAACAAGGGCTGAAATTCACAAAACCTTTGAAAGTGAGCATTATCTGCTTGATACACATACTGCTGTGGCAGTTAAGGTTTACAATGACTACAAGCGGAAAACCGGAGATAATACCAAGACAATCATCGCGTCTACGGCAAATCCGTATAAGTTTAGCAGAGACGTTTATGACGCTGTGGGCGGTAAATCCGCATGTGAGGACGAGTTTGAGCTTATTTCTCACCTTGAACAGGAAACAGAAACCAAAATGCCCGCTCCTTTGGCGGCAACCAAAAACAAGACAATCAGATTCACGGGAAGCGTGGAGAAGCAAGGAATGGGCAATGTCGTTCTTGACTTTCTCAAAACTTGACGGTGATTTATGATTTATACAATTGGAGATTTGCATCTCTCACTTGGCTGTGATAAGCCGATGGACATTTTCCCCGGCTGGACGAACTACTTAGAGCGACTTGAGAATAATTGGAACAGCAAAATAAACGCTGATGATACAGTGGTTCTGCTGGGAGATCATTCGTGGGCGATGAAGTTGGAGAACAGTCTAGCGGACTTGGAATTTATTGACAAGAGATTGAACGGCAGAAAAATCCTTGTTAAGGGAAATCACGATTTGTGGTGGCAGACGATGAACAAAGTGACATCGTTCGCGGTGCAAAACGGATTGACCACATTGAGTTTTCTGTTTAACAATTCGTATCTTGTAGATGGCAAGGCAATTTGCGGAACTCGCGGCTGGATAAGCGAAAACGGCGAACCGGCTGATGCGAAAGTCCTGAATCGCGAGGCGGGACGGCTTGAATTGTCGCTTCAGGCGGCGATGAAGCTTGGCGGGGAACTGGTGGCGTTTATTCACTATCCCCCGATTTACGGTCAGGAGGAGAATGTTCCAATTACGGACATTCTGCACAAATATGGTGTAAAGCGTTGTTATTATGCTCATCTTCACGGACGGGGCATAAAATGTGCTTTCAACGGACAGCGCGACGGCGTGGAATACAAACTCGTATCCGCAGACGGCGTGGGGTTTGACCCGGTACTTGTAAATTAATAGTGGCAAATTCGAAAAGACGCACTATGTTTTCCCGGTGGGAATAACACGTAAATTATGCGCAATACCGGATTTGCAAATAAAAAATAGGAAGGAACTATTCAAATGGAGATTATTTCACAGAACAACACAGCGACCAATACTTATGCGATTGACGTTAAGTTCAGCACAGAGGAATTCGAGGCGGCGATTAACGCGGTTTATAATCGTCAGAAGTCCAGAATCACTATTCCCGGATTTCGTAAGGGCAAGGCAACCAGAAAGATTATTGAGTCGCATTACGGCGAGAACGTTTTCTACGAGGACGCGGTAAACTCCCTGTACTCCGATAATATTGAGGAAATCATCAACAAGACAGGTCTTGAGGTGGTGGATATCGAGAATACACAGGTTACTGATGTAAGCCGCGACAACGGCGTTTCGCTTAAAGCAGACATCATCACCAAGCCCGAGGTGGAAATTTCCGATTACAAGGGATTATCTGTGAAGAAAACTGTCAAGACTGTTACCGATGAGGCTGTTGATGAGGAAATCAACAAGATGCGTGAAAGAGTAGCGCGTATTATTACCGTTGAGGGAAGATCCGTTCAGGACGGCGATACTGCCGTTATTGACTTTGAGGGCTTTATGGACGGTGTGGCGTTCGAGGGCGGCAAGGGTGAGAAATTCCCGTTGGAGATTGGTTCACACTCGTTTATCCCCGGATTTGAGGATCAGATTATCGGTAAGAACGTTGGCGATGAGTTCGATGTGAATGTTACATTCCCTGAGGATTATCAGGCGGAGAATCTCGCAGGAAAGCCCGCAGTGTTCAAGTGCAAGCTGCACGAAATTAAAGCAATGGATATTCCGGAGCTGAATGATGATTTCGTAAAGGACGTTTCCGAGAAGGATACCGTTGACGAGCTTAAAGCTGAAATCAGGGAGAACCTCGTATCTCAGTACGCAACGGAAGCAGACGATCAGGCGGATTCCGACCTTATGGACGCTATGCTTGGCAAAATGAAAGCGGAGATTCCGCAGGTTATGTACGAGCGTCGTATTGACGAGATCGCACGTGAGTGGTCCGCGAGAACACGCATTGATATCAGAGATTATCTTAAGTATACCGGAATGACCATGGCTCAGTTCCGCGCGAACTTCAGAGACGCGGCAAAGCGTCAGGTGGAGTTGCGTCTCTGCCTTGAGAAAATCGCGGAGCTTGAAAATGTTGAAATCACCACAGACGACATCAATAAGGAATATGACAATCTTGCCGAAGAATACAAAATTGATGTTGAAAATGTAAAAGCGGCAATCTCCGAGAAAACCCTCATCAGCGATCTGAAAATCGAAAAGGCGCTGGATATCGTTAAGGACAGCGCAAACATCGAGGAAGTCACCGAGTAAAATTCCTACGATGTCGGAGAAAGGAGCAAATTATGGCGTATATCCCTTATGTAGTAGAGCAAAACAGTCACGGAGAGCGGTCTTACGATATTTTTTCTAGACTGCTTAATGACAGGATTATTCTGCTTCACGATGAGGTAAATTCCGCGACGGCAAGCGTTGTTGTGGCGGAGCTGTTATACCTTGAAGGTCAGGATCCCGACAAGGATATTTTCCTGTATATCAATTCTCCGGGCGGTTCTGTTTCCGATGGTATGGCAATTTACGATACAATGCAGTACATCAAATGTGATGTTTCAACCATCTGCACGGGTATGGCGGCTTCTATGGGAGCATTTTTGCTGTCCAGTGGGGCTAAGGGAAAGAGAATTGCACTTCCGAACAGTGAGATTATGATTCACCAGCCGCTGATTTCCGGTGGTGGAATTTCCGGACAAGTAACGGATATCCAGATTCGCTCCAATTATCTTCAGCGCACTAAGGATAGATTGAACAAAATTCTTTCCGAAAATACCGGTAAGGACTATGAAACAATCTGCCGTGATACCGAACGCGACAACTTTATGAATGCTGACGAGGCATTGGCTTACGGGCTTATAGACAAGGTATATAAGAACCGCAGCGATATTTCCGAGTAATACCCCTTTGTCACCATTATATGGAGGAAAAAATTTATGATGGTTTGCTCCTTTTGCGGAAAAAATGAGAGCCAAGTTGCGCGAATCTTGTATGGAACTTCAGAAAACGCGGTGATTTGCAGCGATTGCATTATGGCGTCGTTCAATATGTTAGTGGAGAGCGGCGATATTAAAGCTCCCGGATTTGGAAAACCCGCTTCTCGTAACAACAAAAAGAATTCACAGGCGTTTTTATCCGATCCCGACGAATTGATGACTCCTGAGGAAATCAAATCTTTCCTTGACGAGTATATTATCGGTCAAGAGGAAGCAAAAAAGGTTCTCTCAATTTCTGTTTATAATCACTATAAACGCACGTTTATGAACAATGATGAAGCTAACAATGTGGAGCTTCAGAAATCAAATGTTCTGTTGCTGGGACCTACGGGTGTGGGCAAGACAATGCTCGCTCAGACGCTTGCAAAGCTGCTTAATGTTCCGTTCGCGATTGCGGACGCTACAACGCTTACTCAAGCAGGATATGTCGGAGAGGACGTGGAGAACGTTCTGCTGAGGTTGGTTCAAGCAGCGGATTATGATATTGAAGCCGCTGAGCGCGGAATCATCTATATTGATGAAATCGACAAGATTTCACGCCGAAGCGAAAACACTTCCATTACGCGTGATGTAAGCGGCGAGGGCGTTCAGCAGGCACTGCTGAAAATCATTGAAGGAACGGTTTCCAATGTTCCTCCTCAAGGCGGCAGAAAGCATCCGCATCAGGAGTTTATTCAGGTGGATACCAAGAATATATTGTTCATTTGCGGCGGAGCGTTCGAGGGTATTGAAAAGACTATTGCACAGCGTGTGTACAGTTCCGCGATGGGATTCGGCGCGGAGGTAAAATCCTCAAAAGATAAGGAAAACGAGAATTTACTCAAACAGGTAAGCACTCAGGATTTGGTAAAGTTTGGAATAATTCCCGAGCTTATCGGGCGTCTGCCGATTGTTACCTCGCTTGACGCGCTCGATGAGGACGCGTTGGTACGCATTCTGGACGAGCCGAAAAACGCGCTTATCAAGCAGTACAAGTGCCTGTTCAAGGCGGATAACATTGACTTGGAGTTTGAGCCGAAGGCAATCCGCGCGATTGCCGAAAAAGCAATCAAGAACAAGACGGGCGCGCGTGGTCTTCGTTCTATTGTC
>CAYZQU010000056.1:0-9729 GCA_964480645.1 uncultured Ruminococcus sp.
CTCGTCCTTTAATCTCTGCATAGCAAACTTATCGGAGGACAAATCAATTCCGTCGCTCTTCTTGAACTCCTCCTTGAGGAAGTCGATGATTCTCTGGTCGAAATCGTCGCCGCCGAGGTGGTTGTTACCTGCAGTCGCGAGAACCTCCTGAACACCGTCGCCGATGTTGATTACGGAAACATCGAACGTACCGCCGCCGAGGTCGTAAACCACGATGTTCTGGTCTTCCTCTTTATCAACGCCATAAGCCAGTGCCGCGGCTGTCGGCTCGTTAATGATACGCTGAACGTTCAGTCCCGCGATTTGACCCGCGTCCTTGGTCGCCTGACGCTGAGAGTCGGTGAAGTACGCAGGAACAGTGATAACTGCGTCCGTAACCTTCTCACCGAGATAACCCTCCGCATCGTTTTTGAGCTTTGTGAGGATCATCGCGGAAATCTCCTGAGGAGTGTACTTCTTTCCGTCAATGTCTACCTTGTAATCGCTGCCCATGTGTCGCTTGATGGATATAACCGTCTTCTCGGGATTCTGAACGGCTTGGTTTTTAGCCAACTGACCAACCAATCTCTCGCCGTCCTTAGTAAATGCCACAACGGACGGAGTTGTTCTGCTTCCCTCGGAATTCGTGATTACCACAGGCTCGCCGCCCTCAATAACCGATACACAGCTGTTAGTTGTACCCAAATCAATACCAATAATCTTGCTCATAGTTGTTTCCTCCCAATAAAATCTTTTATCGGCTTTTATGCCGAATTTAGTTTGCCACCGCTACCATGGCGAATCTTATAACCTTGTCGCCGATTTTATAGCCCTTGGCGAATGTCTGCACCACAGTGCCGCTCTCCGCGTCGGAGTTGTCCACGCGTTGAACCGCCTGATGAAAGCTCGGATTAAACGGCTCTCCATCACTCGCGATTTCCTCGACTCCCAAATCCTTAAGCGTGGAATTGAAGCTGTCCGAGATCATCTGAACGCCCTTTTTATAGCCCTCATCGGAACATTCCGCCGACAGCGCGCGGTCAAGATTGTCCATCACAGGCAGGAATTTTGAAGTAACGTCCGCGATTATATCCGCCCGAAGTGCAACCTTTTCTTTAGCCGAGCGTTTTCGGAAGTTGTCGTACTCCGCCATTGTCCTCAAAAGCTGATCCTTAACGTCCGCAAGCTCCTTAGCGACTTTATCCGCCTCGGATTCCTCGGATTCGGGCTGTTCGAATTTCTCAACGGATTCCTCAGCCGCCTCCTCGGATTCCTCATTCAACACCTCATCATCATTTATCATCTTTGTCATCTCCCTCGCTTCGCAAAGGCGGCGGATTGTCATTCTCCGACAGCATAACCGTCACCTTTTTGCTTAAATATTCTATATACGGAATAACCTTTCGGTAATCCAACCGCATAGGACCCACGATTCCGAGGGAACCTGCGGGTTTTCCGTCCTTGTAGTAGCCTGCGCTTATCATAGCGCTGTTGGAAATCGCGAATGTGCCGTTCTCCGCGCCAAACCGTATGTTGATTCCGGAAAACGCGTCATTCAGAATTCCCGAAAGCTCCGATTTCCGCTCAATAAACTTCAGCACATCATCGGTCGGAAACTCCGAGCATGTCAGCAGATTTGCCTCGCCCTTAACCTCCACCGAATCGCGCATCATCTCCTCGGAAAGCTCATAAACCGCGTTCAGTAACGGCGCAAGCGAAAGCATATAACTCCCCAGCGCGGAAGACAGCTCGTTGATATATTCCTCGGACATCTCCTCAAGATTCAGCCCGCTGAGATGTTCATTGACAAATTCCGTAAATCCCGACATCTGCTCGTCCGTCAGATCGAATTCCATACGGCAGATTTTGTTCTTGATTGTGCCGTTGGAAGCAATCATCAACAGCGCGTACATTCTCCGTCCCGCCGGAACGACCTCCACCTTGGTAATAACGGAATATTTCGACGCGTGATTTGTTGAAACCGCGGCGCATTTAGTAATTTCCGCCAGCACCGATGACGCGCATTCGATAACCGCCTCATCTCCGTCCGCCATATCCAACATACGGTCTATCTCGCCGATTTTTTCCGCATTTATGGGTTCGGGGGACATCAGGTTATCAACATAGTATTGAAATCCCTTATAAGTCGGCACGCGTCCCGCAGAAGTGTGGGGATGGTCAAGATAGCCTTCTTGTTCGAGAGCCGCCATGTGGTTGCGAATCGTCGCGGACGAAACTCCCATCTCGGGACGCGCCGCCAAAGCCTTGGAACCTACGGGGTCTCCCGTTCGGATAAACTCGTCAACAATCGCCGCAAGAATCTTTTCGCTTCGCTGATCCACCCTCTCACCGCCTTTCAATTATCTCAGGTGAAATCAAATTCCGTGTTAGCACTCAAATACTTTGAGTGCTAAGTATAATTTATCATATTTATTTTCGTTTGTCAAGTGTTTTTGAAAAAAATATATACAAAATATTATATTATTTTGCCCAAATCATTGTGCAATATTGCTATATTCCGCGTTTTTATGGGAATTTTGGTTGACAAATTGCAAAAAACGTGTTATAATATTCAATGCTAATCCCTATACATGAACAAAGGAAGTGAAAAACTTGCATCTTGTACAGGCAAAATCCATTCTCAGCGCAAGGAATGGAATGAACATCTATCGCGGATGTTCACACGGTTGTATATATTGTGACGCGCGCTCGGAATGCTATCAGATGAATCACGCATTCGAGGATATCGAAGTGAAAATCAACGCTCCACAGCTTCTGGAATCCGCGCTGAGATCCAAACGGCGGCTATGTATGATAGGCACGGGCGCAATGAGTGACCCGTATTGCGCTCCCGAACGCGAATTGAAATTGACACGGCAATGTTTGGAGCTTATTGCGCAATACGGCTTCGGAGCAACAGTTCATACCAAATCCGACCTTGTAATGCGCGATATAGACCTACTGGAAAAAATAAACAGCTCCGCGAAAGCGGTTGTTCAAATGACCCTAACCACCGCCGATGAGAGCCTGTGCCGGATTATTGAGCCGAACGTCTGCTCCACAACTCGCCGCGCGGAAGTGCTTATGGAAATGAAAAAACGCAAAATTCCCACAATTATGTGGCTTACCCCGATTCTGCCATTCATTAACAACACTGAATCCAACATACGCCGGTTGGTTCAAATCGGCGCGGAGGCGGGCGTACGGGGAATCATCACGTTCGGAATCGGACTCACACTGCGAAAAGGCGATCGCGAGTACTTTTACGCGGCATTGGACAAGCACTTTCCGGGACTGAAACAGCGATATATTCGCACATTCGGTGAGAGATACGAAATTCCCTCCCCAAACAGCGAGCGTCTGTGGGCGGTATTCACAAGCGAATGTGAACGTTACAACATTGAATTCCGCCAAGAACGTATTTTCCAATATATAGGCGAATTCCCCGAACCGCAGCAGATAACATTGTTTTGATACTTGACAAAATCCCCGTTTTAGGATATAATATAGGAAGTAATGTCGAAATGTGTCATTTGTAAGGGGATTGCAATGAGGAAATTCAAACATACTCTCGCGGCTTTATTTATGGGAATTTGCGCGATGATTTTCAGTTCCTGTACGGCAAATAAATCAGAAGACCCGCCAATTTCGGTTTCCGTATCGGAATCCGAATTTACAAGTTTTGTAAGCTCTGTCAACCAATCCAAGACAACATCCACAAAAACAAGCGAGATAAATCAAACTTCAAGCTCCGAAGAAATCAGCGAGCTTGAAAAATATATATGGAATCCTCGTTTTGACACGGGAATGCACGATTTCTCGACAGGCAATGTAATATACAACAGCAATGTAAACTATTACGTAAATCGGCAATATGGCGCGAATTTACATAGGGATAACACTCCCGCCGTACTGTGGACCGGTATGGCAGACTTAACAGAACACCCGTTCTCCTCAGAAAAAATCGTTGAGTACGCAAACTCACACTGGAACAACGGTGTGGGACTGTGCGCGCAATTCGCTTCGGAGTGCCTAAACGCGGGCGGAATAAACATATATTCAACAAGCTCCACTGCGCTCGCGCTGAAGCTCCTGCATTCAAATATGGGATTCGGTCAGTTTATTCCCGTAAACTCCGACCGCACCGTAACCTTACCGGAATATGCCGTTCCGGGAGATATTGTTCAGTATTTCTGCAAATATGACGGAATGCCGCACACGATAGTTTACACGGGCAATGACGAAAACGGAAATATGAAAGGCTGTTCACACAATCCCGATGTTGACGGAAAAAATCCTTATAAAATCGAAAATCATTGTTTCGACTGTGGCACTTCAATAGACGAAGTGTTCTATTTTCATTTCGGAAATGAATCAAACGAGAATCTCCCCGCCATAGAAAACGGTTCACGAATAATGTTGTATGAAGCACAAGGGGCTAAACTCGCAATGAACTATAATCGCGAAAACGCCCTTTCATACGCAAAAAATCACCCATCGGACGGAATCGGGGAGTTTGGCGCGATAAGTACCTCCAACGCGCTTATGGCGGGAGGAATCCCGATAGAACATTCCTTTCAGTCAGCATTATTTTTCCAGTTGATTAAATCGCGATTGGGCACGGCTCAGTCAATCGCTGTAAACCATAATCAAACCGTAACATTGCCAGAGTATGCCCGCGCGGGTGATGTGGGATTCATATACTGCCGAAATGACGGAATAATTCTAAGCTCGTTCATTATAGACGGAGTAGACGAAAAAAGCAGAATGATCGCGCTCTCCTACGACAACGTGAATAATGGAACTTCCGCGTTCCTTACGGACGAAATCTGCCCCGGCTGCGGCGGAGCAATTGATGAGGTAATACTGTTTCATTTTAATTAAAATAGTTACAAATAATTACAAATTATTACAATTCATTAATAATTATTGAAAAATTTTTTCGATTAGTTTATAATAAAAATAAATCTTGTAATAAAGAGGTTTTTATAAAGATTATGAAGAAATTTGCTTTGATTGCGGCATTGATAATTTTTATCTCGGTTATCGGCGGGTGCAATATCACAGACGAGCGCACGTCCGATTTCACGGAATCAAGCGAACTCACCATCATCGTATCGGAAAGCACTTCCGCCGAAAGCAGCACGGAAATCAGCCCCACAAGTATCGAATCCACAAGCACAACAGTGACTATTCCCGTTATTGAGGACGTACCGGACAAAGTTACGGGCATTCACGACTTTTCCAATGGAAATTATATTTACAATCCAAACGCGCTGGATACTTCAAACAAACGGCGGTATGACGGTAATTTCAACTGGACGAACGATAGAAAAGTTCTCTGGACAAGCACAGTAAACCAAACGCCGTGGGGTAATTACAACCCTGATGTAGCGGTAGAATATGGAAAAGCAAACTGGAACAACGGAATTGGCTTATGCGCGGAATTTATCTCACGCTGTCTGACTAAAGGCGGCAATATCACCGAGTTTACTGACAGCTCCACAGCGATTACACTTATGCTTCTCCACTCGGGACTTGGATTCGGTCAGTTCCTGCCGTACAACAAGGATGATAACACCATCACCCTGCCGTCATACGCGCGCCCCGGCGATGTTGTACAGCTTTATTGTACATACGAGGGTGTAATGATGCACTCGACGCTTTTCGTGGGTACGGACGAACAGGGCAGAATGAAAGCCGTTGCCCATAATCTGCGTAACAGCGGTGAAAACACATTCCTTGTTGACTATCTGAACGACCCATGCTGGTGCTGTAAAAGCGAAACGGCGGAGGTTTTCTTCTACCACTTTTACCACGATGACGACAAGGGACTTCCCGAAGAAATTGCAAACAACAAAAATATTGTATTATGGGAGGAGCGCGGCTACACACTCCAAAACGAGAAATTCGACCGCGCGGCGGCACTGGAATACGCGAAATCTAATCCCAAAGACGGTCTGGGGTGGTTCGGCGCGGAGCATACCTCAAACATACTCAAAGCGGGCGGGTGTTCCGTAGGTTATCCTAACCAGAATGCGGTGTTTATGCAGCTTCTGAAAACCCACCTAGGCGCGGCAGAATCTCTTACGATACGCGCGGACCGCACGGTTATGCTCCCGGATTACGCCGAAGCGGGCGATATGGCATTCGTATATTGTCCCCACGATGGAATGATAATATCGTCGTTCATCATATCCGGAAAAGACGAATACGGCAGAATGATTGCCGAATCATACGACCTGATAAATGACGGCAAATCCGCGTTCAAGGTTGACAGTAACTGCCCCGGCTGCGGCGCGGAAATTTCCGAGGTTATTTTGTACCATTTCGATGATTAATATGAAATCCCCCTTTGACCAAGGGGGATTCAATCTGTATATAAACTTAATCCGTGCCTATCGTCCTTAATCGTGACCTCAAAATCTCCATATACAAAAAGCGCGTCTTTGAAAGTGGGTAAACCTCAAAGACGCGCCTAATTTGCAATATCTGACTAAATCAAATCATCGAATCGCGCCAGCTTGCCGGAGCTTCAAGACCGAACATCTTTACAACAGTAGGAGCAACATTGGAAAGTCCATAGTTGCCGTCCTTGATGGTGTACTTCACGTCCTTGTCATAAATGATAAACGGCACGGGATTCAGCGAGTGCGCGGTGCGAACCTGAACCTCGCCTTTCTTATTCTTCTCCAACATCTCGTCCGCGTTTCCGTGGTCGGCGGTAACGAGCATAGTCACACCCTCCTCATCGCAGACCTTTTTCAGCCGCGCAAGACCGATGTCAACGCTCTCAACGCCGATAATCGTAGCCGCCATAGAACCCGTATGTCCCACCATATCGCCGTTCGGGAAGTTGCAGCGCAGGAAGTCGTATTTCTTGGATTTTATTGCTTCAATCAAATCGTCCACAATATCAGCGGACTTCATCCACGGTCTTTGGTCGAACGAAACGTTATCGGACGGAATCTCCTTAAAGGTTTCCAGTTCCTCGGAAAACTTGCCCGAACGGTTTCCATTCCAGAAATAGGTAACGTGACCGTATTTTTGCGTTTCGGATACGGCATACTGACGTAATCCCGCCTTGACAAGCACCTCGGAGAGAGTGTCGTGAATCTCGGGAGGATTCACAAGGAATCTCGCCGGAAGCTTCAAATCCCCGTCATATTGCAGCATACCCGCATAGCACACATCAAGCTTCTTTCCACGGTTAAAGAAGTTAAACTCGTCCATATCGAACGCCATAGAAAGCTCAATGGCTCTATCGCCACGGAAATTGTACAGAATCACGCTGTCGCCGTCCACGATTTTCCCCACAGGAACACCGTTCTCGGCAATAACAAACGCGGGAAGATCCTGGTCAATCGCGCCTGTTTCCTCGCGGAGAGTGTTCAAAGCCTCCATCGCAGACGCGAACGTTCTGCCCTCGCCTTTTACATGAGTGTTCCAACCGCGCTCTACCATCGCCCAATCAGCTTGGTATCTGTCCATTGTGATTTTCATACGTCCGCCGCCGCTGGCAATTCTGCCGTCGAACGAGTCGTCGTTCAGCTCCTTGAGGACGTCCTCAAGCTGTTGAATATAAATCTGCGCGGAAGTCGCGGGAACATCGCGTCCGTCCAACAAAGTGTGTACACGGACTTTTTTTACGCCCTCAGCCTTAGCGCGCTTAAGCATATTAAACAGATGGGAAATATTCGAGTGAACATTTCCATCGGAGAGCAAACCGATAAAGTGAAGAGTGGAATCCTTGGACTTCACATTGTTTACCAATTCCTTCCACGCCTCGGAATCATACATCTTGCCGCTCTCTATGGACTCATTCACAAGCTTTGCGCCCTGCGAGTAAATCTGACCGCAGCCGAGCGCGTTGTGACCGACCTCGGAGTTTCCCATATCGTCGTCGGTGGGAAGTCCCACCGCGTCGCCGTGCGCCTTAAGACGCGTATTCGGACAGTTGGCAAGCAGCCAGTCCAGAGTGGGGGTATTCGCCTCGGAAACAGCGTCGCCCAGCCCCGTCTTGGAGTAGCCCACACCGTCCATTACTACCAGTAAAATAGGTTTTGCCATTGGTATTTCCTTCTTTCTTTAGTTGTTAGTTTTTAGTTGCCGATTACTGTGCCGCGCAGATCACTCCTCATCTTTCGGAAGTTCAAGCGGCAGAAGCTTTAGCTTGATACGTTTCATTTGCACCTCGATTGCCTTGACTACCTCGTCTGCGTTAGCTTTTTTCGCCAATTTGAGCAAATCGAGAAAAACATAATAATCGTCTATAAGCTTGGCATTGAATTGCTTGTCGGATTCGCCCATTTTGTTTACCTTCTTTCGTAAAACTTATTTTTAATCCCATAAATCGTTAAAATACTTCACGAACATTGAAAGTGCCTTTTTCAGGCAATTTCTTCTGTATTCGCAAAGCTCTTTCTCGACTTTATGGTAATTTTCATAAAGCCCTCTGTATTTCGGAATATCGCTCAGACTTTGAATGAAAACGCGAGTTCCGTCTTTCCTTTTCACCCATTTTCCGTTAAAACCGAAATGATTTATAAACTTGTCTAAAACAACAGTGTATTCCTCATCGTAAGGATTTTTCTTTTGACAGGTGTCCTCGTTCGCCTCACGGAACAAGAATGCCATTCGCGAAAGAATACCTCGCCATTTCCTTTCGGCGGTTTCCGTGTCAAGTCCTTCATCGTCCGAAAATCTTGCAGGAAATCCATGCGCCGTGTTTTTCAACTCGTCGAGCATATCCGGAATAACGTTCAGAAACCAACTGTTGATATTCCAAATGTCCCTGTAACAGAAGCCGTTTTTTATCCGCTGAACGCAGCATTTCAAATCGTTGAACACTTCTCCGGGAATTTTATGAAACTCCTTGTTTCTAAAGTAATCCCTTACGCTCGACAAAAGAAAAACACTGTACATTCGCGTACCCTCCGCAAAATCAGCCGTTCTCCGCAGCCTCTTCTTTAATGCACCCCGCACAGCACATAAGCACTATCGCCGCCGCGAATACCGGCAGCAAAATCGTGTCGAGTATCGCAACCGAGCCACTGCCTAAACCGTGTGCGAACACTCCCAACTCGCCCCTTTCGGCGGTCAGCTTATTCAACAGCAGAATGTTGCCTGCTATTGCGGAATACACGATTCTTTCCGCAACGAACGCGATACCGGAAAACACCAACGCACCGACAAACAGCCCCCGCGACGTGTTTTTCCTCATCAGCACCGCAAACAGCGCAAATCCAACACCGAAAACCGCCGCGATAACCGGTATGGAAACACAATATACCGGCTCGATCCACTCTAACTTATTCGGATACAAAAGCCAACCAAACAGCGGCTTTTGCAGCAGATATCCCGCGATAAACAGCACATGATACGCCACACCGAATATCAGCGACAAATTCAGCAGTACTGTGCGTTTTTTCATCAGCCGTTCTCCGCAGCCTTGATAATAGTAGTGAAGTCGGGAGCTTTCAGAGACGCGCCGCCGATAAGACCGCCGTCGACGTTGGTCTTGGAAACCAGCTCCTCGGCGTTCTTGGCGTTCATAGAGCCGCCGTACTGGATGGTAATGCTCTCTGCGGTGTCGTTATCGTACAGCTTCGCAAGCTGAGCGCGGATAAACGCGCAGACCTCCTCCGCCTGATCTGCGGTAGCGGTCTTGCCCGTGCCGATAGCCCAGACAGGCTCATACGCGATAACGCACTTCTTTACGTCCTCCTTGGAAATCGCGAAGAAGTCCAG
>CAYZQU010000057.1:0-9075 GCA_964480645.1 uncultured Ruminococcus sp.
CTCTATCTCCGCCTGCTCCCGTGCCTTAAGAACGCGTATCTCGTTGTTGGCTTCCACCACGCTCATCGGCTCGATAAAGAATGTCTGCCCCGTCGCCGAGGTATCGTGAACCAGACCCGGAACATCGTTCTTATGCTCGCTGCGCACGGGCACGACATAGCGCCCGTCGCGCATAGTGACGATAGCGTCCTGCAAATAAGAACGCGTGCTTTTGTTCTTTATCATACTGTCCAGTTTGTCGCGGATATTCTGCCCCTGACGCGCAATTCGACGGCGTATCTGCGCCAATTCCGCGCTTGCCGCGTCAGACATTTCCTCCTCGGAAATTATTGCCTCGGAGATTCGCCGCTCAAGCGGTTTCAACGGCACAAGTCCGCGAAAATATTCCGCGAGTGTGTTTTCGATATTCTCGCACTGCGAATACCAATCGCACAGCGCGGCTGTTTCTCTCAGCACCGCCGCCGCGTCCAGAAGCTCCCTGAATGACAGCATAGAGCCTGTTTGCGCGCGTTTCAGACTCCCCGAAATATCCTTGATTTTACGGAACGCGGGAGTTCCGAATTTAGCGGACAGAGTAAATGCGTCGTCCGTTTTTTTCAACTCCGCTATTATGGTATCAAAGTCCGTTTGCGGCTTGATATTCAGTGCTTTCTCGCGGCATGAATCGCTGACTGTCTGCTCCGCGAGAAGTTCCAGAATTTTATCCAATTCAAGTTTCTTGTAATATTTATTCATATTTTAAAACAAATTGGAAAACGCAAGCATAAATTTGGCAAGCCAAATTTATATTCGCTTTCCCAATTTGAATCACCTCCTATAAGTTGTCTATTTTACAGCCAATTTGTAGCTTTCGTCAATACGTTCGCAAAGCTCCTCAAACGAAATCGAGCCGTCCAGAATCATCGTGTACCAATGCTTTTTATTCATGTGCCAGCCGCCAAAGTAACGTTTTCCGTCTACAAGAGATTCCATCTTTTCGGGCGGCAAACGCAAATCAATAATCTCCACGATATCGTCCGAATCCAGTCCCAGCTTTCGCCGTGAAACAGTGAGAACCGCCGCGAACCACTTGCTCGTGTCCTCGCGCCGCCATACCGCGTTTCCCTCGAATTTGTCCCACAGGAATTCAAGCTCGCGTCCGTACTTCTCGCGGACGTACTCTATCAGACGCTTGGTCTGTTCCGCCTTGAACACATCGGGTAAAAAGCACGCTTCCGCAATGTCGGTAAGCGTCTTTTCATATTCCGCGCGGACTTGCCCAACAAAGCTACCCACGCTGTCCGTCAGGTGAAGTGTATACTCGCCGACTTCGGGTTCAACAACCTTTGCACTGATTTTACCCGTTTCCGTTACCGTAACTGTAAGCTCAAATCCGCTTTCCGAAAGAGTTTGTGTATATTTGTAGGATTTACCGCGTTTCTTGAATCCATACTCCGCCAGCTTGGAAAAATCTGCCTTTCGGCTCTTGAAAATACTATCAATTGCGTTCATTAAGCCGTTTCCTCAACTCTGATTTTACATACTCCAAATCGCTTGATGTAAGCAACGGAATCAGCGCGTTTATCTCCGCTGTTTCCAAATCCCACCAACGGAATTCCAACAACATTGATGTAAGCTCCTCGTCAAACCGCCTGCGAACCAACCGCGCGGGGTTTCCCGCGACAATCGTATACGGCTCAACGTCGTGCGCTACTGTGCTGTTAAGTCCGATTATCGCACCATCTCCGATATGGACTCCGGGAAGAATCGTTACGTTCTGCCCAATCCACACATCGTTTCCCACAACAGTATCGCCCTTGTTCGGTAACTCGGACAGCGGCGGCACGGACTCCTCCCACCCCTCAAAAATGTAGAACGGAAAAGTCGTGGCAGCGTTCATCCGGTGATTCGCTCCGTTCATTACGAACTCCACACCCGCCGCAATCTGGCAGAATTTACCTATTATCAGCTTATCTCCGTTAAAATCATAGTGATGAGTGACATGCGACTCAAAATCGCGGTCGCTGAAATATGTAAAATCGCCGACGATTATGTTCGGATTCGTTATCGTGGGCTTGACATAAGTTACCATATCGCTGTTAAGCGCGGGGAAGATATTATTGGGATTCGTAATTTTGTTCATACTTTACCTCCGTTAAGCATTTTATAATACTCTAGCGCTGTGAACGTTCGCTCGGTGCGGTAGAGAAAATAGTCCTCAGCAATGGCGGCTAGTTGCTTTTCGGGTTCTCCGCTTATCGCGAACTTAAACGCGTTGTCCACGGGCGAAAAAATGATGTTCCGCATTGCGTGGAGCGTCTCATAATACAGGTTCACGCGTATTCCGCCATAGTCGGGATTCAGGCAGTCGGCGCAGATTAGCTGCCCTTTTCGAGGGAGAAAGTACATTCCGTTGTCGCAGGTGTAGCGTCCACAATTTTCACACGCAACCAGATTGGGCGAAAATCCCAATATCGCGCTGTATCTCAGTTCAAAAGCTGCTTTTACCGTTGTAAGCGAACGGGCGGTTTTTTCGATATTCAGCGTTTCGTATAGCGCAATTGCCATAAAACGAACGATACTCTCGCGGGTGTCCTCGGTCTGGTTTTGCTCCGAGGGAGTGCAGAATTTCACGCTTTGGGCAAAATATGACGCAAGCGCAAGCTTTTCGATGTCGCCGCCCAGTCCGTGGAAGCTGAACTTCGGCTTCGCGGAATTTACCGTGTAGCGTCCCTTGGATTTGTTCAGGCAATATGTCGCGTAGGAAAACAATGCTGCCGAGGACATCAAACTGCTGTTCAGCTTTTTGACGCCGTGCGCTGAGGCCTCCACAATTCCCTGCTCGTCCGTCAGAATATCGATAAAACAACTGTTTTCGCCGACTTCGCGCCGTCCGACTACAATTCCGTCATAGGTTACGAGCATTAGTTCACCTCTCTTTTTATCACGAAAACACGGAAAGTGCGCCTTTTTTGTTTCAAACAGGAATGCGGTGTCAAGCGTGTTCGCTCGACACCACAATGATTCTATATCACTTTACACATCCTAAGGGTTGTCTGCACCGATTGCTTTTAGTCTTGTAAACTTGCGTTAATGCGTTTGATTTCTTTTTCAAGCTCTTCCAGCAGTTCCTCCTTTTTGTCCGTCTCAGCAAGTTTCTTAAAGCGTTCAAGCATAATAAGTTCTTTTCTCAAATCGTCCTTAAACTGAATGTCGGTTTGTTCCATAATTTTACTACCCTTTTTTACTGTTCCTTGTTTCCGTTATAGCATTCCGGGGCGCGTTTTCCCCGCAATAATCGCCATTTCTAACGCATATACTCGCGCCAGTCAAGGTCGCCGCGCTCCAACGCGTGGATTAACGCCTCGGCAGTTGCAATGTTCGTGGCAACAGGAATGTTGTGAACATCACACAGACGCAAAATATTGATGTCGTTAGGCTCGTGCGCTTTTGCGTTCAACGGGTCACGGAAGAAAAGCAACAAGTCGATTTCGTTACAGCTTATGCTGGACGCAAGCTGTTGATCTCCGCCCTGCGAACCGCTCAAAAAACGCTGAATGTGCAGACCTGTCGCCTCGGAGACCAGTTTTCCGGTTGTGCCCGTGGCGCAAATGTTATATCTGCTCAGAATGCCGCAATAGGCAATACAAAACTGAACCATAAGCTCCTTCTTGGAATCGTGGGCTATCAGAGCAATGTTCATATACCATACCCCCTGTTCATGCGGTTTAATCAATTCTTATTGTAAGCGGAACGTTTTGTCCGTCAATTCTCTTTGCTATCGCGGTGAACGCCTTATAACCGCCGCAGCTTGGCGGAAGCATCTCGCCTTTCGCTCCACAGATTTTTACGTTCATATCCTCAGGAACAACGCCTATAAGCGGAATTCCCACGCTGTCTATTACCTCGTCAAGGTCGTACAGGATTTCTTCCTTTTTGAAGTTCTGGCTTACTTTATTTATTACCAAACGCTGATTGGTACAATTTTTCACATACAAGAAGTCTGAGAGCATTTGTCCGTCGCGGACGCAGACCGTATCGGGAGTTGTTACCATCAGAATCAGGTCAGCCGCCTTTATCACGCTGAACACGCTGCTTCCGACGCCGGCGGTATCAATTATTATGTAATCGAAGTGTTCCCGCATTTCCTCGCATACACCCATAATCTTTTCGGGATTAATATCAATGAACGGGTTTCTTGTCGCGCAGACAAGGTACAAATTCTCAACCCTATTCACCTTAGTGGTTGCCGTCAAAATGTCGATTTTTCCCTCAAGGTATTCTCCGATGTCGTGCTTTACGCTATCTTTTATTCCAAGCATTATATCCAGACAACGGAGTCCGAAATCCAGCTCTACCAACAGAGTCCTATGCCCCAACTGAGCAAGACCCGTTGCAACGTTGGCAGATGTAGTGGATTTTCCCGTGCCGCCCTTGCCTGCTGTAACCGCAATAATCTGTGACATATTCTACCCCTCTCCGCTCCGTATTATCGGAGCATACGGCTTAGCCGCGATTGATTTATATCGTCTACTTCTATTTTAGCACAAAAAGTCCAATATGAAAAGGGTTTTTTTCAACATTAACAAATATTTGTGAGATTTTTGGATTTTTGGGTATCATTTTTGTGAAAATTGCACAATTACAAAATGCTGATTGGTTTATTATCATCGTCATAATGAGTGGAAATTGTTCCGTTTGCATAAGCGTTTATGATATTTGTGCCGAGAATTTTTGCCATTGTTCCTTTTTCGGTCATTACAGCGAACGCAATTTCGGGGTCATCTGCGGGATAAAACCCGATTACGGCACTGTTGAATACCTTTGGTGCGGACTGCGGGGAGCCTGTCTTTATCGCGACATTTTCGTGTCCTACGCCGATATAATCGTTGCTGTTGACGTATCCGACTCCGGATACGGAAATGTAGCTGTCTGCGGATACGAGCTTCATACCCTCTTTGATGTTCTCCATATATACGTCCATATTCGGCTCATCGGAGAAGTCCTCGGCGATTACGGGCGTTTTGTCGTATTTCTTTTCGGTGAAGTTATAATCGTAGACACTTTTGACGATATGCGGCTCGTAACGGACTCCTTTATTCGCAATGGTCATCGCGACTACCGCAAGGTGCATTGGTGTGACGGCGGTTTCACACTGTCCGATTCCTGCTTGAACCACATCTCCCTCGTTCCATGTAAGTCCCAGATTCTCGTACAGCTCCAAAGAACTCATTTGTCCCGTAGCCATTGGCAAGTCGAAGCCCAAGTCCTTGCCGATTCCGTATCTGCCCGCCCATTTCGAGAGATTGGTGATTCCCAAACGGCGCGCGGTTTCATAGAAGTAGATGTTGCAGGATTTGCGAAGTCCGCCGCGAACATCAAGACTCCCATGCGCACCAAGGCAGGTGGGCAGATAGCTCGGAGCGAAGTATGTGTAGACACCGCCGCAGCTTATTCTGGTTTCGGGGGTGATTACACCCTCCGCAAGACCGGCTGTGGCAGTGATGGTCTTAAAGGTCGAACCGGGACGGTATTCTCCGAACAGGGCGCGGTTCAACAACGGCGCGCCCTCGCGGTTTAGTACTCCAACATAATCATTTGCCTCATCAGCAAGGTTGAATGTGGGATAACTCGCCGATGCCAGAACCCCCGCAGTTTTGCAGTCCAGCACGACGCACGCTCCAGCGGTTGATCCGTCACTGCCGTAAATGCTCTTGCAAGAATCGGTGTTAGTGTAGTCAAGGTGATATTTCAGAGCGTCTTGTACCAATTTCTGGAGGTCGCTGTCAATAGTCAGCATTACAGAATTTCCCGCCTTGGGTTGGGTTGTTACCTCGTCCTTTATTGCCATTCCGTTGGAATCACGTGTGATCGTGCGAACACCGCGACTGCCGCGAAGCTCGCTTTCAAGAGCGTACTCCACGCCGTCGCGCCCGATTATATCATTCAGATTATATCCCTTATCTTTAAGCTCATTATATTGATCCTCTGAGATAGGTCCCATTGTTCCGCGGAGATGAGGTGCGATCGTTCCGTCAAGGTATTCGCGCTCCCAGCTTTCGGTGATGTCGATTCCCGTAAGTAAGGACGCAAGCTCTTTAAGCTCCAACACAGTTCCCTCGGAAATTCCGCTTGCCAATACAAACTCGTTTCTCGCGGAGAAATCCTTGCGGTCCATTTCGTAACGAACACCCGCGATATATCGCTTCATCTGCTCGTCATATTTATCATCTATTTTGTATGTTTTGTAGAGCTGATAAACGCAATTTTCAACTGTCGCGTAACTGCCCACGTTAAGACGCTGTTTCAGTTCAGCGACTTCGGATTCCTTTCCAGAGATAAACGAATACGGCTGTGTTTTGGTAATCGGCAGACTGTCGTTCCACTTTTCACCGTTCTTGCGGAGAACCGTCAGGACGCGATAAATGATGGTATTCTGCGTTCCGTATTCAAGGAAGCTTTCCTGAAGATTGACATTGTATGTTATTTTGCTGGTGTTCAGCACCTTGCCGTTGCAGTCGACAATCTGTCCGCGTACGGCATCGATTTCCTGATCAACGACGCTGGTTTCATGAGTCATTTTCAGGTACTTTTCACCGTCCACGATCTGCGTCTGAAGCAGCTTGATTCCACAGAAAAAAGCCGCCACCACGACTATCGCCGCCAATACTATCGAGCGAATGTAGGGAGAGATTTTTTGAAACACTTTATTATTCCTCCGGATTGTTCTCCAATGCCGATTCCTCGGCGTTCTGCGCGGATTTTTCCAGCCGTTGTCTTTCTTTGGGAGTTAGTTTCTTATGAATCAGTGCCACAAGCCAATATATGGGAATAGCGAACAATATCGCGCCGCCATACGCGGGAAGTATCACCCGAACGAATGAAATTCCGCTCTGGGAGCGCTCCCATACCCAATGTAAGAACAGCATATCCATTCCCGCCATTACAAAGCACACTATAAAATTCATCACAAAGTGTGATAAAGTATTGGCTTTTACCCAGAACCGCGTCAACAGCGATATTAACGGGCACATAATCAACAGCCAGATTGACGAGAATCCCAATATCGTCACACCGTTGGCAAGGTCTATCATAAGCCCGCAAAATACGCCGAAAATCCCGGCGGCGAGATCGCCCTCATACATCGCTACGGCGGTCGCCAACGGGATTATCAACAATGGGCAATATCCGCGGATAAACGAATTTCCCATAAAAAGGTAAAATATCAGCAAAACCGCCGAAAACAGTACCCAGCGCAATACCGCGCGGATTGCCGCCATACGCGTCCGCGAGATTCGATGCTTGCGGGATACGCTCCAATTATTTTTCATTATGAGCCTCAATCGTCGTCAATTTCAAACGGAATTCCCTTGCCGCTGAAGTCGGTAATTATAAACGCCGATGTAACCGACTTCACGTCTTCGGCGGGCTTTATCAGCGCGTGCTTTGACAGACCGTTCGCGTCGTCGTAGACCTCCGTCACCGTGCCGACAAGAATATCCCCGGGAAACAATCCGCTTTTGCCGGAGGTAAAAATTATGTCACCCTCGCGGATATCGGCGTCCTTAAGGATTCCGCTCATCAGGCACAGCCCTCTCTCGGCGGAGCTTAAGTCGTTTTCAATGACTCCCGTTGTTTTGGAGCGCATTGTATACACGCCCACATTAACGTGCGGGCTGAGAATTGTCGTAACTTTCGCGTAATTATCCGCAATGGTGGTCACGCGCCCCACCAATCCCTTTGAGGTCATTACGGGGTCGTTCAACTGCAATCCGCTGCCGCTTCCGGAGCTTATTGTAAATCCGCCGTAGAGGTCATTTGCGTTACGGGCAATTACATCACAAGGCTCGGAGAACATAAAATCCTCGTGCTTTTCTTTAAGCTCCAACATTTCGCGGAGACGCTCGTTCTCCTTTTTCAGCTCCTCATAATCCAAGGTATGCTTGTACATCTCGGTTAACTGCGCGGAGAGTTCATCGTTCTGCGATTTATATTTGTCGGCGTTTACCACCTTGTCGATAAGTCCGGTGACGCCGTCCGATATTGCGTTCGCCGCCGTCACGAACGGATAAGTTATTGTGCTTAAAATCTGTTCGGGCGAGGTAGACTGACCCGCCGCCACCGCGACGTATGTCATCAGTCCCAGAAGCAGCGCGCCTATGCATAACAATATCCTGAATTTAACACTGTGAAAAAAATCTTTCATGGATTAATAAATGGTTTCGTCTTCGCTAAGAACATCTTCGAGCTTGTCAATATTTTCCAGGACTTTGCCCGTGCCGTCCGCAACACAATCCAACGGACGCTCCGCAATCTTGACGGGCATTCCCGTTTCCTCATGAATCAATTTGTCCAAGCCGCGCAACAGCGCACCGCCGCCCGCAAGCATTATTCCGCTTTCGATGATGTCCGCTGCAAGCTCGGGCGGGCACTTCTCCAGTGTGGTCTTTACCGCGTCGATTACATGTGAAAGCGGCTCGGTGAGTGCCTCGCGAATTTCCTCGGAGGTGATCGTGATATTTTCGGGCAAACCGTTAAGCAGATTTCTGCCCTTGATGTCCATTACAGGCTCGTTTTCATCGGTTTTGAACGCCGAACCGATTCCCGTTTTGATATTCTCGGCAGTACGTTCGCCAACAAGAAGATTGTATTTTTTCTTGATATAATTGATAATCGCGTTGTCAAACTCATCACCCGCAACCCTTACCGAACGCGCGGCAACAATTCCGCCGAGCGAAATTATAGCGACTTCGGAGGTGCCGCCGCCGATATCGACGATCATACTGCCCATAGGGTCGGCAACGGGAAGTCCCGCGCCTATCGCCGCCGCCATCGGCTCCTCAATGATGGAAACGCGCTTTGCGCCCGCCTGCTGAGCAGCTTCCTTAACAGCGCGGCGCTCTACCTCGGTAACGCCCGATGGAATACAAATGATTACGCGCGCCTTGCCTTTTCCTTTAAGTGCCTTTTTTATGAACTGAGACAACATTATGCTCGTCATGTCAAAATCCGCGATAACGCCGTCCTTAAGCGGTCTGACAGCAACAATCGAGCCGGGAGTGCGTCCGATAACGTCCTTTGCCTCCTGCCCGACAT
>CAYZQU010000057.1:9085-9640 GCA_964480645.1 uncultured Ruminococcus sp.
CCTTTACCACGCATATAGACCAGCGTGTTCGCCGTGCCAAGGTCGATTCCAATATCCCTACTCATTCCAAACATTACAAAAATCCTCCGAAAAGTTTTAGTTATATTCAATTCAAAAATTGCAGTCTGCATAAAACGCAGGTCTATACAGTCCGAGTTTGAACATTATATACCAATCTAAATTATACCATTATTTTTGACGAAATTCAATATAATATTTATCCAATTTTTCTGAAAATTTCGCGGATTTTTGGGCAATTTTAACAATAAAGTCCAACAATAAAGCCGCGAAGCACCCTACTTCGCGGCTTATATCACCTGTTTTTCGCCATAAAGCAAATCAAGTTACTTGAGGGACTCAACAAGAGCCTTGGTGTCACGTGCAATCAGCAGTTCCTCGTTGGTGGGAACGACCCATACCTCTACCTTGCTGTCCGGTGCGGAGATTCGCGCCAGCTTACCGCGCAGACCCGTATTTGCCGCGTCATCGAGCTTTATTCCAAGATATTCCATATTATGGCAAACGTCCGCGCGGAGGTCATCGGAATTCTCACCG
>CAYZQU010000058.1:0-9624 GCA_964480645.1 uncultured Ruminococcus sp.
GTAAGATTGTAGGTCTCGGGGTTCGCGTCGCCCGTGATGATGAACTTGGCAGTACCCGTGAGGATGCCTGAAGCGGCAGGGTCAACCTTGATGTCGAGATATTTTGTGCGTTCGTCGCTGGCTGCGGTGACCGGTCCTACCACGAAGTTGGTGAAGTCCTGGTCGCAGATGAAGCCTGCGGGAAGCTCGATGCCTGTAACGGCGAGGGGAACCGCGCCACTGTTCTGGATATAGATATGAACAGTATCGCGGAGATTATTACGGCAGGTGTGGAATCGAATTAACGCGAAATCGTCTCTTGGAAGGCGGAGAACCGATTTTTTTGTACGCAAATCAACAAAATTCGTGTCATATTTCGTGTCATATAATGGTGGAAAACATTAATTTTTTATTGATTTAGTTCAACGTTTAATGACTATATGAAAATATTTGAATAAGAGAAAACCGCATAACCAAGCGTATTTACGTGATTATGCGGTTTTCTGCTGTATTTAGATTGGTGGAGTCGAGGGGAATTGAACCCCTGTCCGAAAACCCGTCCCCACAACTTTCTCCGAGCGCAGTCTGTCATTTGGAATTCCCTCGCGCGGACGCCGGCAAACAGGCTTCCACGATTGGTAGCCTTTGATACAACCGTTGTTACAAGGCTACTCGCAACGGTCGTTCTCCGCTAATCGACGCCGATCCCCGCCCGCGGAACTGCGAGGTACGACGGCAGGGCGCTTAGGCCGCTGCTAATACAGGCTCTTCGTCTGCGTTTAAATTTAAGTTTTGCGCTATTTAAGCGGTTCGCCCCCGCTGCTCGCTTATCGTGATTCAGAATCCCCGTCGAAGCCTTTACGACCCCATTTTATGTTCCGTTTAATCGAAACAATTACTATTGTAGTATTTTATTATAGCACACTTTTTTGCGTTTGTCAACCCCTTTTTGGATTTTCCTGATTTTTCGGTTTAAGGCGTTGTTGTGCATTATGTGGTTCTTTTTAATATTATTACCTCCAAATTACCAAATAATACTTGACAAAAGTCGATTTTTATGTTACAATATATTTAATGAGCGCAAATATGACATAAATTACCTGTTGCGTTCCTACATTATTTTAGGAGGATTACTTAATGAAGATGAAGCATTTATGGAGAACCATTGCTATTATTATGATGATTGTGTTCTGCCTTGTGGGGATTGTAATGGCTATTGTTGACACCGTTAGAGCAGGAAAAATTTATAGCGGAGGTTACGCGTTCACAACATTCCTGACGGAATTTATCAGAACCCTATCGCTTACTGCTGTTTGGGGTTTGTTGATTGAAGTTAGTAAGAATGTCGAGGATTGGCTTGAGAAGATTTTCCGCAATAACGCCGGTCTTGAGCAGCTTCCTGATTCGCCCGATTTCATTACTGCCGGAATCAATAAGATTGCCACTGCTGCAAACACCGCGAATATGCAGCAGTCTTACCCTCAGCAACCAATGCAACAACCCTACAATCAGCAGCCTTACCCTCAACAGCAGCCCCCTATGAATCAGCCTGTTAATAACGTCCGATCTGTTCCGATGCAACAGCCCGCTCCTGTTCCTCAGCCTGCTCCCACACCTGCGCCGGTTTCTCAGTCTGCTCCTATTCAACAGCCCGCTCCGGTTGCTCCTGCTCCTCAACCTGTACCCGCTCCCGCAGCTCAGCCCGAGACATGGACTTGCTCTTGCGGAACGGTGAATAATTCAAATGCAAACTTCTGTAAGGCGTGCGGAAAACCGCGTTCCTAATACATAAGATAACAAAAGTCCGTTGTGTTGATTCACAACGGATTTTTATGTATATGGATTTATTTCCAAGTGAAATTTTCTGTCCCGGCAGCAACTTCAAAATGATACTTCACGATTCCTAGGTCAATTTTAGTACAGAATCCTGAACTGGATTTTGCCGTCACTGAGTTCCCGTTTAAAATAAATTTGAACTTCTGTTGATTCATTGCAGTGGGTGCAAGCAATGCTGCTTCTATCCCGCGCTTAAACCAATCCGGAGGATTATCGCCTGATTCTGAAATCTCTGCCAGTGACTTGCTTTTATGCGGAATTCCCTGTATTTCGCCATAACCAAGTGCTATAACCAGACACAGTTTTTCGCCCTTTTCCACAGAATAAGCGGATTTTACCTTGCTGTAGGTAACTGCCACCCAACAAGTATTAAGACCGAGCTGCTGAGCTTTTAACACGATTCGTTCACCGTAATATCCGCATTTTTCATCGAGATTTGCATCCTTTTTTCCGACCATAGCAAGGTAATTCGCAACTCCATTGAATTTTCCGTAACGTGCCATAAACCCATCAAACGCTTTAGGCTCGTTGGTGACGAGTTGTATATGAAGTCCACTTTCGCTGTTGCAAGCGGAAATCTCTTGCCGCAGCGCGGAAATTATGTTTTCACCGAGTGGGCGAGCTGTGTATTGCCGAACGCTGTGCCGTTTTTTGATTGCTTCGGTAATGTCCATAATAACCTCCAATTATTCAAGCGATTATACCCCGCTGATGATGGTGATAATGTCTAAAAATGCCGAGGACTACCCCGGCATTTTTTATGTGTAGAATCGGATTAATCTTCCTCATCCTGAAGTGTAGCCTTAATTGACAGGCTTACGCGGTTCTTTTCGTCATCAATATCAATGATTTTAGCTTCAACCTCATCGCCCACTTTAAGCACACTGCCAACATTGGTTACGCGTTCGGTGGAAATCTGGCTTATATGGATAAGTCCATCTACGCCGGGGATAATCTGCGCAAATGCGCCGAACTCGGTAATCGACACGATAGTCGCTTTAATCACATCGCCGATAGCAAATTTTTCAGTGAACTTAGTCCACGGATTCTCGTCCGGGTCTTTTGCCGACAAAGATACACGCTTCTTTTCGGGGTCATAGCTTTTAACAACAACACTCATCTTGTCGCCGATGCTTACGATGTCCTTGGGATGACCTATGCGATTCCATGTCAAATCCGCGGTGTGAACCAGTCCATCAATCGGACCGATGTCAACAAACACGCCATAACTTTCGATGGAGCGTACGATACCCTCAAACTTCTGACCAACCTCGATGTTCTCCCAGAACTTCGCGCGCTCTGCCTCACGGGTTTCGCGTTTTGCCTGGCGGATAGAGCCGACAACGCGTCCGCCGCGCTCATTGGATACTTCGATAATCTTGAACTTTACAGGCTTCTTAAGCAGCTCATCAAGCTTTCCGTTGCGCGGAATGCCCGTCAAAGACGCTGGGATAAACACACGGGTATTCTCGTAGATTACGATTACGCCGCCCTTAACCACCTGAGATACAGTGCCCTCAATGGTTTCATTAGATTCCATGACCTTCTGCAGCTTTTCAAGTCCGAGCGCGGCGTCAACACGCTTTTTGGACAGATAAGCCGTTCCGACGGAATCGTCAACCTTGGTGACAATGGCATCTATTACATCGCCGACCTTAAGCAGCTCCTCAATATCAGCATTCGGGTCATTTGTAATTTCCTCGCGGAGTATGTAGCCCGTCTGCTTCGCGCCGACTTCTACAACAGCTTCTTTTTTGGAAACGCTGACAACAGTCGCTTTAACTCTTTTGCCGGTATATAATTTGTTAAAAGATTGATCCTGCTCGAGCAGCGAAGCAAAGTCCTCCTCATTTTCGTTGTTTGTGATGATTTCTTTGTTCATCTTTTCATGAACCTCCTTAATGGTATGAGCAGGAGTTGACGCTCCCGCTGTTATTCCGATAATGCTATCGGAGCGCAGACCTTGCAAAGCCTGCAAAGGAATCTCCTCGGCTGTGGTCACAAACACTGTCGGGCAGTATTTTTTACATATTTCAGCCAGTTTCCTTGTGTTCGAGCTGCCGCGCCCTCCGACGACAATCATCAGCGCAGCCCGCTTTGCCAGCTCCCGAGCGCTTTCCTGACGCTTAACGGTTGCTTCGCAAATTGTATCATTTATCTCAACGCCGCGGTATTTCTCGCGTATCTTAGCGACACACTCCAAAAAACCGCTGCGGTCGAAGGTGGTTTGAGTTACCAGCGCGATTCTGTTTGAATCGGATAACACGCCGGACTGAAAAAGCTTGTCAATCTCCCCGAAATTTGTCACGGAGAATGTTTCACAATGCGCCCTGCCAATTATGCCGACAACCTCGGGGTGGCTCTTTTCACCCAGTACAATCAGTTTTGCGCTTGTCGGCAATGACGAGACTATGTTGTGGATTTTCTTGACAAACGGGCAAGTTGCGTCGATTACCTCCGCGCAGATTTTCCGCGCTTGGTATTCGGTTTCCTCGGGGACTCCGTGGGAACGTATCACCAACGGCTTATTCCCAACTTCATACAGATTCAGAGCGGTATGAATCCCACGGGAATCCAATTCCCGAACCGCAATCTCGTTATGTATCAGCTCACCGAGCGTCCACACCTCGTCATATTTCGAGGCGGCTGCCTCAGCAAGCGAAATAGCGCGATTTACGCCGAAGCAAAATCCCGCGTTTTCGGCAATTTCAATTTTCATGGCTATTTTATAGTGGGAGCGTTTTCTTTCAATTTGGCGATTTCTCCCATTATGCGCTCACTGACGGCGCGGATTTGGTGTTTATCGGAAATATCCGCATCCTCGAATTCCGAAGCGGGAATCACTTCGCCAATAGAAACCAGTGCGTTCCGCCGCAGAAATCGCTTTTTTCCGTATTTTACGAATACAGGCACCACAGGAGCCTTCGCTTGTACCGCAATCAGTGATACGCCGCTTTTCGGACGTCCAAGCTCACCGGTTTTTGAGCGCGTCCCCTCAGGAAAAATCACGAAAATTCTTCCATATTTCAGGCTGTCGATGGCATTATTAAGCACGCTCATATCTTTGGAACCGCGCTTCACCGGGAAAGCGCCCAGCTTGCGTATAATCCATGCAAAAATCGGATTCTTAAACAGTTCCTCTTTTGCCATAAAAGTATATTTTCCTTTGAAAACGACACCGACCAACGGCGGGTCGTTGTTGGAAACATGATTGCAGGCAATTATGTAACCGCCCTTTTCGGTGGGGATATTTTCCTTACCTATGATTTGTATATGAAAGCAGATGTGGAAAATTGCGGAAACGACTCCACGAGCTATTTCGTAGAACATCACCGCTGCTCCTTTGTCTTTTCGGAGATTATATCGCACACAAGCTGTACCGATTGTGCGAAATCCATTCCGGAAGTATCGGCTAAGACCGCGTCCTCAGCCTGTTTAAGCGGTGCAATATCGCGGTGTGTATCGTTGTAATCGCGCTTATTGAGGTCGTTGAGGACATCTTCGAAAGTGACGCTCTCTCCTTTTGCGCAAAGCTCGTCATAACGCCGTTTCGCGCGAATTTCCGCCGCTGCTGTGAGAAAAATCTTCACGTTTGCGTTGGGAAGCACCACCGTGCCGATGTCGCGCCCGTCCATAATGACGCTGTTGTTTTTGGCAATATTCCGCTGTATGTCCAGCAGTGCCGCCCTTACCTCGGGAATCGAAGATACGGCGCTTGCCGCCATTGAAACCTCGGGAGTGCGAATCAAATCGGATACGTCCTCGCCGTTCAGGAAAACGCGCTGAATCCCATCTATAAGCCGAATCTCCGCCTTAATTTGGGGTAGCAACGCGGCAATCTCGCCGTGGGATTTCAAATCCGCTTCCAAACGTACGCAATACAGCGCAACTGCACGGTAAAGCGCGCCGGTATCACAATAAATGTACCCCAGTTTTTCCGCTGCGGCTCTTGCTATTGTGCTTTTACCCGCGCCCACAGGACCGTCGATTGCGACTGATATGTTTCCCACTTTAATTATCACTCCGAATTAGTAATTTTTGCAAATAGGTACACTTTTTCCTTAATCACTTTTTATTATATCACTTTTTTGCGGAAAATGCAAGGGGTTTTCCAAAAAATTTTAGGAATTTTTCACGAAATTCGCCGCTGACTGCCCCGCGAGTCGTCCTGTTGAAAACGCGATTTGCAGATTGAATCCGCCGGTATAGCCGTCCACATCAATGATTTCCCCCGCAAGGTAAAGTCCCTCGCAGAGCCGGCTCGCCATTGTTTTGGGGGAGATTTCCACTGTGGAAACACCGCCGCGTGTGATTATGGCTTCTTCAATCGGGCGAAATCCTTGGATTTTAAGCTCCAAAAATTTCAGCGATTTCACCAAAGTTTTTCGCTCGATTTTGGTGATTTCGCCGATTGATTTACTGAGTGAAATTTCTGTGATTTCGGAGAACGGCTCTACAAGTTCCTTTGGAAGCAGCTTGCGCAGGCTGTCGGCGAATGTTTTTCCGCGCAGTTCCGCGAAATCCCGCAGAATCCGCGCGTCCAGTTTTTGCTCGGACAACGCAGGCTTCAGATCAATTTGAATCAAGCATTGCGCCACCGAATCCTCGGAAATGTGTGCCGATGCGCTTAAAACGGTCGCTCCGCCAATTCCGTCTGATGTGAACATCAATTCGCCGAAATCCTTGTAGATAATGTTGTTGTCACATTTTAGCGTAATCGCCGCGTTTTTGAGCGTAAGCCCCGCCGCGCGAAGGAGTGGGGATTGTTCGGTTGTCAGTGCCGATAATGACGGCTGAATCGGGATTATCGTGTGTCCCGCTGACTGTGCGAGGCGGTATCCGAAGCCGTCCGAACCCGTTTTTGGGTAGGACGCTCCGCCTGTGGCAAGAATCACCGCTTTTGCGCGGATTTGGCTGTTGTGTGTATTTACTCCACAGCACGCGCCGTTCTCAAGAATCAGTCCACGGGCGTTTTCACTAAGAATTGTCACGCCGAGTTCTTCAAGTCGTTTTTGGAGCGCGTTTACAATATCACCTGCCTTGTCCGACACCGGGAATACCCTATTGCCGCGTTCGGTTTTAAGCGGAACGCCCAGATTCTCGAAAAAAACCATGGTATCAGACGGCGAAAACCGCGAAACCGCGCCATACAAAAAGCGTGGATTTCGCGGAATGTTCTCCAGTACCTCACTAGCCGAGCAGTTATTCGTGACGTTGCAGCGTCCCTTTCCCGTGATGGAAAGCTTTCGCCCGAGACGTGCGTTTTTCTCGATAAGAAGCGTATCCGCACCCGATTCTGCTGCGGAAATTGCTGCCATCATTCCTGCCGCTCCGCCGCCCACAACAATTACATCGCGCGACTTATACATCTTTCTTGTAGACCTCGTTCCTGTCCCACAAGTCCTCCAGACGTCCGAAAATCTGCTCGACACGGCAGCGGTTCGCCGAGGAAACCATCGCGATAAGAGCGTTTATCAGGCTCATCGGTGCTACAAGGCTGTCCACGAAAGAAACCATATCCGAGTAGGCAAACAGCGATGTATGCGCGTATTTTGTAAGCGGTGAGTTTTCGCTGTCGGTGATGGCTATTATGTGCGCGCCCGATTCGTGCGCGAACTTGCACGCCTCTATTGTTCCCGACGCGTACCGCGGGAAGCTCATCGCTATCAGCAAATCTCCCTCGCCAATATGAATCATTTGTTGATAGATTTCGGCGTTGCTTACCGCGCCGACCAGCGTCACCTTGTCCAGAATCAGCCGAAGGTAATAGTACATATAGTTCGCCAACAATCCCGAAGCCATTGCCCCTTGAATATAGATCCGCTTTGCCGCGATTATGGTGGAAACCGCGTTCTCGAACGATTCGGGGTTGAGTGTTTCCAGTGTGCGGCGGATTTTATCAATGTCCTGATTCAACACGCTAGCTACCGGGTCTTCATCGCCGATTCTGCTGCGCGTTACGTCCATACGCTGTAAGGTGGTCAGCCTGTTCTTTATGTGACTTTGAAGTGAACGCTGAAGCTGAGGATAACCCTCATATCCCATTTCAATCGCGAATCTCACAACTGTGGATTCGGAAACGCCCACGGTATTTCCCAGCTTTAACGCCGTCATATACGCCGCTTTTTCATAGTGCTCCAGAATGTATGTCGCTATCATTTTCTGGCTCTTGGAAAAATTCGGCAGTTTTTCCTCTATGGATTTCAATAAATCTTCACTCATTATTATTCCCCTTTATGAAAGATTTTAACTTTCTTACTCTTAATTATAATACAACATTTTTTAGGATTTTGCAAGAGTTTTTGCATAATTTTTCGGGGGAACTTGCAAAATATACCGATTTGCAAAGAATAAAAAACCGCGGCGATTCAGCCGCGGTCACAGTTTGCAGAAAAAGTCGATACTCAACAATTGACAATTCCGGAATGCCGCTTACGGCGATTTCAAATATGTCCGCCGCAGGCGGACACCATAATTGTCCATTCTCAATTTTCAATTGTCAATTAAAATATGTTGCCTTTATGACTGCTGATTAACAATCTGTATGTAAATTTCATTTGGGAGCATGGGAACTTCAAGTGAGGATATTGTTTCTTTGGACAAGGTCAAATTCTTAATATATTCCTCTCCTGCGTCTGCGAATCTTTCAAGCAGCGGCTTGGTCAATGGCTCGGCGGTTGGCTGATTAAGCATGGGTGTTTCGGGGACACATATCATGGTTAATCCGTTTCCGAACATATTTTCGCATTGTGATTTCAAACCGTCGAAATTCCCTTCCCAATTCGGAAAACCGCAGCCCGAAATAACCACATAATGCTTTTTTGAAAAATCGATAAGTGTGTCATGACTTACAATGCGGTTTTCCTCTTTCATTGACATTTTTGTAAGCGGAATTATTCTGTCTACAACCGCTTTCAAATGTGATGGCATACCGTAACAGTATAACGGAAAGCTCCAAATGATAATATCCGAGTCGGTGATTTTTTCCAGGATACTGTTTTGGTCATCGTTCTGAACGCATCTTCCATTTTGGATTTTCCAACACGCAAAACAGCCCATGCAAGGCTTTATATTTTTTCAATAACGTTTATTATTTCAATGTTATGTTTCTTATTTTGACTTATTCTCTCAAGGAAAGCATTTGTTAAATGCATAGTATCGCTATTTGCTTTAGGACTTCCGTTCAGCACTAAAATTTTCACAACCGATTCCTCCGATGTACAAAGATTGAGGTAGGATTACGCTGAAGCAACGAATACCCACCTGCGAGTTTTTTATAGCTTGATAGTCTGATTAACGCAATTGAAAATGGACTTTTTCTGCAAACTGTTATCTTATTATACTATACTTAACGTGATTTGTCAAGTGCATTTTCGTCCCGGCAGCGCCACACAAAGATTTCCGCTAAAAAATATGGATTTAATCATCATTTCATTTTTTTGCAGTTGGGGGTATGATATTATAAATTCAGCGAGGGAAATCGCTAATATGCTAGAGCGTGTTCACATTACCGCTCTAAAAGGAGGTGAGAAAAACGGGACTGAAAAGTTTTCTTTTCGGGCAGCAGAGCGAACCTTCCTCGGAGCTTATGACGTTCTATTCGGGAAAGCTCACGAAATGGCGCGACATCTACGAGGGCGGCGGCGACTGGCGTTACACCCGAAAGGGCGGAATCAAAGGCGGAATGCGGCGGGTCGCGTCACTGGGCGCGGCAAAGGCGGTCTGCGCGGAACTGGCGCGGCTGTGCTTTACCGAGGGTACGGAGCTTATCGGAACGGACCGCGAATCTACCGCGTATCTGAAACGGGT
>CAYZQU010000059.1:0-9467 GCA_964480645.1 uncultured Ruminococcus sp.
CTCAACAGCAGCGTCATTCTCACTGTCGTTCGCAACAGCGTAATCGAAGGACTTCTGCTGATCCATAACCTGCTCGATCGGAGTCATAACAAGCGCGTTCTTCGCCTTGTCCTTTGCACCTGCGGGGCAGATATTCGCGCATACGCCGCAGCCCGTGCAGTCAAGCGTGGAAATTGCCATTGTGAACTTCATACCCGGCATTCCGGTAGCGTCCTTAACGGGTGTACCCGCAGGGAGCTTCGACGCCTGTTCTTCGTTATAAACAAACGGACGGATAACCGCGTGAGGACATACCATCGCGCACTGGTTGCACTGAATGCAGTTTTCGGGAATCCATTTAGGAACGTCAACCGCGATTCCGCGCTTCTCGAACGCCGCCGAGCCTTGCGGGAACGTGCCGTCCGCGATGTCCACAAATGTGGAAACAGGCAGCTTGTCGCCGCGCTGAGCGTTTACGGGAACCTGAACGTTGTTTACGAAGTCCACAAGGAACTTGTTGTCGCCCTCGAAATGCGGGTGAGTAAGCTCGCCGGTGCAATTTGCCCAATCCGCGGGAACGTCAACCTTAACAACCGCGCCCGCACCTTGGTCGATAGCGGCGTAGTTCATATTAACAATGTCCTCGCCCTTCTTACCGAACGAAGCGAGAGCCTTTTCCTTCATATACTTCACAGCGTCATCAGCGGGAATAATGTTCGCCAGCTTGAAGAACGCGGATTGAAGAACGGTGTTGGTTCTGTTGCCCAGACCGATTTCCTTGGCAATCTTGATAGCGTTGATGATGTAGAAGTTTATGTTGTTCTTCGCGATATAGCTCTTTACGGAATTCGGGAGCTTCTCGCTCAGCTCGTCAACACTCCACTGGCAGTTCAGCAGGAATGTTCCGCCCGGAACAACATCCTCAACCATATCGTACTTGTCGATATAAGAGGGGTTATGACAGGCAACGAAGTTTGCCTTATTAATAAAGTAGGTAGACTTGATCGGAGTCTTACCAAATCTCAGGTGAGAAATGGTTACGCCGCCCGACTTCTTGGAGTCGTAGGCGAAATAAGCCTGAGCGTACATATCGGTGTGGTCGCCGATGATCTTGATGGAGTTCTTGTTCGCGCCGACTGTACCGTCAGAACCGAGTCCCCAGAACTTGCAGCAGGTCGTGCCCTCGGGAGTAGTGTTCGGATTCTCGGTAATCGGCAGCGACAAATTGGTTACATCGTCCTCAATACCGATAGTGAAGCGCGCCTTGTCCTTGTTGTTGTAAACCGCGATGATCTGCGCGGGATTGCAGTCCTTTGAGCCAAGTCCGTACCGTCCGCTGAATACGGGAACATCCGCAAACTTGTTCTCGCGCTTGAGAGCCGCGCAAACATCAAGGAACAGCGGCTCGCCGAGCGAACCCGGCTCCTTGGTTCTGTCAAGTACGGAAATCTTCTTAACGGTAGACGGGATCGCCGATACAAAAGCGTCCGAAACAAACGGTCTGTACAGACGTACTTTTACAAGACCAACCTTGCGTCCCTGAGCCGCGAGATAATCAATGGTTTCTTCAATGGTGTCGCATACGGAACCCATTGCAACAATAACTTCCTCGGCGTCGGGCGCGCCGTAGTAGTTGAACAGCTTGTAATCCGTGCCGATTTCCTTGTTGACCATATCCATATATTCGGTAACGATGTTGGGGATATTGTCGTAGTACTTGTTGGAAGCCTCTCTTGCCTGGAAGAAGATGTCGGGGTTCTGCGCCGAGCCGTGCAGAACGGGCTTTTCGGGGTTCAAAGCTCTGTCGCGGAAAGCCTGTACGGAATCCCAGTCAACCATCTTCGCGAGGGTGTCATAGTCCCAGACCTCGATCTTCTGAATCTCGTGGGAGGTTCTGAATCCATCGAAGAAGTGCAGGAAAGGCACTCTGCCCTTGATAGTCGCAAGGTGAGCAACCGCGCCCAGATCCATAACCTCCTGAGGATTAGTGGAGCAGAGCATCGCGTAACCCGTCTGGCGGCAAGCGTAAATATCGCTGTGGTCGCCGAAGATGGACAGCGCGTGAGACGCGAGAGCGCGCGCGGAAACGTGAATTACGCTCGGAAGCAGTTCGCCCGCGATTTTGTACATATTCGGAATCATCAGCAGCAAACCCTGAGACGCTGTATATGTTGTCGTCAGCGCGCCTGCCGAAAGAGAACCGTGAACAGCACCCGCCGCTCCGCCCTCGGATTGCATTTCGATAACCTTAACAGTCTCGCCGAAGATGTTCTTTCTGCCTGCCGTTGCCCACGAATCTGTTACCTCCGCCATTACGGACGAAGGGGTGATGGGATAAATTGCCGCCAGATCGGTGAACGCATAAGATACGTGTCCTGCGGCGTTGTTGCCATCCATTGTAAGCTTTTTTCTTGCCATTGGATTTAGTCCTCCTGTTAAAACGTATTAATTTACCGGGTACTTAATATGTACATAGTACTTAAGCCCCTAATATTACACTTTATATTGTACCACATTTTTTTACGTTTTGCAATAGAATTTATAAAATTTTTTTAATTTTTTGTGAATAGTTACAAAATCAGCCCTGTGGAAACAGGGCTGAATATTACACAAAAAGATGAATGTCAAATCGGAGTATACATATCAATCAAATGCGCATACGGTTCATTGTTTTTAACTGCAAGTGGAGCATAGTATTGGCTCAAAATATGAACCACCGCAACCTCCTTGAGGCCCGACGATTGGGTACTGCCGTTATACAAATAACCATAAGCCGCGATTTCAACAAGCTCACCGTCCGAGGTTTCGCCTTTGACGGTAATCTCTTGTGATGTAACACTGTCGATTGACGCGTTTGTGTATGTGACTTTATTATTCTTCAAATAGGTAAGGCGCACGTGAACCATTTTATACAAAGACCACCACTCGTCATTCGCACGCATCGTGATTTCTCTTCCGTTGCCACTGATTGCGAAGTCAGAGGTGAAGCTGTACCATTCATAAGCATTGAGGTCATCTCTGCATGTAAATCTACCTGACCACAAAGGATATGAAGCGTCATCAGTCTTTGTGAGCCATAATCTGTCTCCTGAATAGTTAATCGCTTTCAGTCTGTCATCCTCCGAGTAGTTTGAATGCAAACGAGCGTGGTCATGGTCGCATTTCACAACTCCGCACCCCAAAGAATAATCGCCCGCCAGAAGAGCCTCCTCATAAACGGTCAAACCGCTTTCGGTGGTTTCAAGCATATACGGCGCTACCGTATGCTCGGGAGCGGCATAGTATTCAAGTTCTCTCTGCCTAAATTGCGCCTCGGCTTCCTCAGCGGTATAAACAGGACATTCCTCACCCGACTCGGAAAAGCATTTGCCAGAACGGCTGCTGCCAACAACGCTTGCTGCCGACGCCGTAACCGCGCAAGCGGATACGACAGCCGCACAAGCGAGTGCTGAAATTTTCCAAAAATGTTTTCTCATAAAATTCTTCCTTTCATTAAAAAATGTTGATTATACTACAAAGGAAAGCAACAGAATCCTCCGGAGCAATTCTACCACTTTCCTTTGTATAATTTCATTATATCACCGTTTCCTATATTTTGTCAATCATTATATTTAACAAAAAAAGCCTGTTTTTTTGTATAAATTTACCATAAAAACTTTGTGTTCGGCGCGTTATTCTAACTTGTACACTTTCAGCATATATTGTCCACGGGGTGATGAAATGCGGAAAGCTAAACGCGAACGCCGCGCCAAGCCGTTCATAATCGGTCTGATTCTGGGGTACGCGGTAACGGGAGTGATCTGCGTACTTGCGGCGGCGGTGCTGAGCCTGACGGATTCGGCGGAGACCGCTGCGGGAGCGGCGGCAGCCATCGCGCTGTCGGTGGGCAGCTTTATATGCGGTAAAACAGCGGGAATGCTCCGCCGCCGCAACGGTATGAAAACCGGCGCGGTCTGCGGAGTGCTTTTCGTGTTGCCCGTAACGGTTCTATCGCTGATTTTCAGTGGATTTGGCGGCGGACTGATTCTGAAAATCGGCTTATGCGTCGCCTTTGGAACAGTCGGCGGCGTTGCGGGAGTAAACAAAGAGGAGCATTTATGAAAATTATACTCACGGTAATATCACTGATAATGGCGGGATTTCTGCTTTTTGAACCGAAAATCGCCGCCTCGGCGGTCGGGGCGGCAATTTCGGATTGTCTGGAGATTATCGTACCATCGCTTTTCGCGTTCACAACACTGGCGATTTTCCTGCAAAAAAGCGGGCTTTACCGAATCGCGCTCAAACCGCTCACCTTTCCGCTGTCCAAGCTGTTGAAGCTGGATGAGGAGCTTTGCGCGGTGTTCGTCCTCGCGAACATCGGCGGATACCCTGTCGGCGTGAAACTACTCTCACAGCTCCGCCATGAGGAGCGAATCTCCGCCACCGACGCGGGACGAATGATGTGCTGCTGCTTCGGCAGCGGTCCGGGATTCATAGTCGGAATTGTCGGAATGAATGTATTCGGGAGCGTTTCGGCGGGTCTTATGCTGTTCGCGGCATGCTTTGCGGCGTCTCTGGTGATTGCCGCCGTCGTCCGCTCACGCGGAGAAATCGTGATAAAACCCCGAGCCGGGATGGTGCCCCGAGCCGTCCGGACTCTGGGTGCAAGGGTAGTGCCCCCCGAAACGCGGTTTTCTCTCAATCCCGCAATTTTTATCGACTCGGTCGTAACCGCCGCCAAAACACTGTTCACGGTCTGCGCGATGATTGTCGGTTTCTCAGTCGTGACGGCGTTTCTACGAACAGTCGGCGTAAATGCTCTGTTTGAACGCCTTTTCGGAAATTCGGTTGTTTTTCCCGCGATATTAGAGGTCACGCGAATCAAAGAACTGCCGTTCAGCATCTCCGCAATGCCTCTCTGCGCCGCACTGC
This sequence comes from uncultured Ruminococcus sp., assembly GCA_964480645.1. GTDB lineage: Bacteria > Bacillota > Clostridia > Oscillospirales > Ruminococcaceae > CAG-115. The sequence continues at coordinate 4,894 of CAYZQU010000059.1, forward strand.
TCAGCTTTGGCGGAGTATGTGTGCTTTTGCAGATAAAAGCGCTCTCCGCCGGAATTCCGCTGAGGAAATTTGTGGTTTCACGCGCTGCGGCGGCATTGATCTCGGCGATAATCGCTCTGCCGCTCTCCACGCTGATTGACGCTCCAAGAGGTACTGTATCAACGGTAGTAAACCCCGTTGCGCCGTTCTCGGTGAACGCCGTCCTGTCGGTGTGCGTACTCGCGATGTGCGGAATTCTCCTTGCCGGAACACGCAAAAACTAGGGCGTGTTCACATTACTTGAAAGACGAACGTTGAGCGGTAATGTGAACGCGCCCTAATTACTCGCCGGGTTTTTCCATCATTTGGGTTTTCGGCTGAGAGGTCTGGATTCCGTTCTGAGCGCCGTTTATACTGCTTCTGAGAAGCTTGAGGTTGTTCAGGTCGGTGGTGAGAAGCTCCTCTACGCGCATAAGCATCTTATCCGCGAACTCATTGGTTGACGAGCGGATATCGCTGCTGTGCGACTGAGCCGCGCTGATTACCTCTGTGGCGCGGCGGCGGGCTTCCTTCATCACGTCGCTTTCCTCGATAAGTTCCGCGCGGCGCTGTTCCGCCTTGCGGATTATGCTTTCCGCCTCGCGCTTGGCTTCCGAAATTATGTTGTTCTTATCGGATACGACCTTCTGCGCCTGCTGAATCTCCATTGGCAGTACCATACGCATATCCGACACGATGTCGACAATTTTGTCTACGTCTACCATACTTTTCTTGCCGAACGGCACACGCGTGGATTCGTGAAGCACGTCCTCAAGCATTTCGATAAGGTCCTCGATTGAATATGAATTTTCCATTTTGCTATCCTCTCTGTATATTTATAGGCGGATAATACCGTCAGTTTTGTCAGTTGCTATGATTTTGTGCCGCAAGGCGCTTTGCCGCAAATTCAGCGGTCAGCTTGTCCCGTATCTGCTCATGAATCTCCGCCGGAACATACTTCGTCAAATCCCCGCCGAACATCGCCACTTGCTTCACCATACTGGACGATATAAACGTCGTATTGGAAGACGCGGGAATGAACACCGTTTCCGCGCGCGGATTCAAGTCCTTGTTCGTGTGCGCCATCTGGAACTCATACTCAAAATCCGATGTCGCGCGCAAACCCTTGACAATAACGTCAATCTCGGGACGTTCGTTGAAATATTCCGCGAGAAGACCGTCAAAGCTGTCAATTTCCACGTTCTTCATATCGCTCGTGACATCATGAAGCAGTTTTACACGTTCCGGAATGCTGAAGCTGTACGATTTGAGTGGATTTATCAGCACCACTACAATCAGCTTGTCGAACATTTTAGACGCGCGTTGAATTATATCCAGATGTCCGTTGGTAACAGGGTCGAAGCTCCCCGGATAGATTGCTGTTTTCATATATCATTTTCCTCGCTGTCGGTCGATTTCCTATATATGGAAAGCGATGTTGTTCCGTGACGCAGAAGTTTTACAAGCTCCCATTGTTCCTCCCGCGCGGGGAGGACGCACTCTTTCTCATGTTCGCAGACAATAACGCCGTTATCGCTCATCTTAGGAATCAACAGCGGCAGAGACTTCTGAATCAGCCGTTTCCCATAAGGCGGGTCAAGCAGCGCAATATCAAATACCGCGCGAGTGGATTTCAGAAACGCCGAAAACGGCATATTCACAATATGCGCGGATTCGGAAAATCCCGTGCTTTCCACATTCTGCCGAACAGCCTTAATGGATATTGCCGCGTTGTCCGCAAAGTAACACTCCTTTGCCCCGCGCGAGAGGGCCTCTATCCCGAGCTGACCGCTCCCCGCGAACAAGTCAAGCACCGTTCTGCCCTCTATTTCAAACTGAATCGCGCTGAATATCGCCTCTTTAACGCGGTCTGTGGTCGGACGAACCACGTCCGCGCCTTCTACCGTTACCAATTTGCGCCCGCGCGCAGAACCCGTAATAACTCTCATTGTTCCTCCGTTTTTTCTCGTGAAGCTCCTTATCCACTTCAAAAACATACCGCGCACACGATTCAATAAATGTACGGTTCATTATACAAAACTCTCCTTCGGGAGAACTGTCCGCAGCACGCGTCAAAATCTTGTTGTAACAAGGTATCATTTTAACAATATTAATAAAACCCGAAATAAGCGCGTTTTCGTCCAAATCGGCATAAAAATTTTTGTCGGGATTCGTAAAAACCGGCGCGTAAAACGCCCATACATCGTCCACCCTCAGAACCGGACCGCAGTAGAGATTCGTAACCTCCGGGTCTATGATTCTCGGTTCTTTTTCTCTTAAGGCATTAATATATTCCTTATCCACATAATACATTCCGTAAGGAACGGGGTTTTCGTCAAGCATAATCAGAACCTCTCCTGTATAAACTCGTACAACTCCCGAGCCTTTTCCGCGCTGATTTTTGCCGCCGATTGAAGTTCCTCGACACTTGCTGCTTTCATCGCGGACTTCGTCTTGAACGTCCTGAGTAATGCGCGGGCTTTTGCCTCACCGATTCCGCGTATCTCGGTCAATTCAAGCGCGTATGTCTGCTGCTTGTGCTTCACCCGTTGAAAACTTATGGAAAATCGGTGAACCTCGTCTTGGATATTCGTCAACAGCGCAAACAATGCGCGATTGGACTTGATTTCCAGTTCCCCGCCCTCTTTGGCAATGGCGCGGGTGCGGTGCTTGGAATCCTTTACCAAACCAAACAGCGGAATATCCACGCCAAGCTCCGCAAACACCTCCGAAACCGCCGAGATATGCCCGTGACCACCGTCCAACAGAATCAAATCGGGCAGTGGCGAGAAATTCTCATCACCATCTTGAAACCGCTTGATACGCCGCCGCAGAACCTCCTGCATACACGCGTAGTCGTTCTGCTCCGCCACCGTCTTAATGCCGAACTTACGATATCCCGGCTTAAACGGTCTGCCGTTGCGGTAAACAATCATTCCGCCCACCATTCCCGAATCGCCGAAGTTGGAAATATCATAGCTCTCGATTATATTGGGAATTTTCTCCAAACCGAGCAGATTTTTCAAATCCTCAAGCGCGGAGATTTCCTTTGCGGTGCGTCCCACCCGTAACGCGAGATATTCCCCCGCGTTCTTTTTCGCCAAAAGCACCTGAGCCATTCCGTCGCCGCGATGAGGAATCACGAATTTTACCGAATGATTCACCCGCCCGCGGACAAGCTCTGTTAAAAGCTCCATATCGGGAAATTCCTCGTCCACATAAATCTCCTTGGGAACATCATCGCTCTGCGAATAGTAACTCAACAGAAAATCGCGGCGCATTTCGCCCTCGTCATATTCTTCGCCAATGAAGAAGTTCTGCTTGTCTATCAGCCGTCCTTTACGATACTTAATCACCGCAAACGACGCCAGACCGACGTTTACTGCCATTCCCACAATATCGTAATCCTGCTTGTAGTCGAGAATCTTCTGCTGTGAGGTAAGACGCGTTATCGCCGCGATACGGTCGCGTAAGCGCGCCGCTTTCTCAAACTCAAGATTCTCCGCCGCCTGTTCCATCTGCGCGGTAAGCTCCTCCACCGAGGATTTGCTTCCGTTTTCCAGATATTGTATAGCCTCTGATATGATTTTCTTGTATTCCTCCGAGTCTATCTTCCCCTCGCAAACCCCCATACACCGCTTGATATGGCGGTTCAGGCAGGGGCGTTCCTTGTTGAAATCACGCGGAAACTTGCGTTTGCAGGTCGGCAGCATAAAGATGGTGTTTGCCTCCTCAACCGCCTGTTTCACGGAAAACCCGCTTGTAAACGGACCTATGTAGTCCGCGTTTTTGTCGTTGGTATTTAGCGAGTACATGATTCTTGGGAATTCCCCGTGGGAGATTTTGATGTAATTGTAACCCTTGTCGTCTTTCAGCAGAATGTTGTATTTCGGCTGATGGAGCTTGATAAGACTGCATTCCAGCACCAGCGCGTCCAGCTCCGAGGGCGTGACTATAAACTCAAAATCGTGGATATTCTCCACCAGCTTCAGCGTTTTGGCGTTATGCTGAGGATTCGCGTGGAAGTAGCTTGTAACGCGGTTTTTCAGTGCTTTCGCCTTACCAACGTATATGATGGTATCCGCACTGTCCTTCATCAGGTACACTCCCGGTTCAAGCGGAAGGTGATTCGCCTTGTCGCGTAAATACGGTAATCTGTCGTTCAAGAAATCACTCCGTAATATCAAATGACGGATACAGGTCGTATGCGCTGTATTCGCGTCTTACACTGTCCATATATTCCAAAATTTCTTCGTGGGATTTGTCAGTTAGAGGATACTCGTAAATCTGTGTTTCTGCCCACATATAGCTGCTGTTTTGCTTGTCAACGTATCCGCCTCCGCCGAGAGATTTGTCCTGCTCGGATATTTTGCAGTAGTCGAACCACACGATTCCCTCCACTTTGCCGCCGTTCGCAAAAAGCACGGTTAGAAACTCCTTTGGGTCACGGAATATCAACTCCGAACAAACCTTATTTTCCGCGATGTATGCTTGAAGTACGCTGTTCATTTCAACCACCCTTATCTTAAAGCAAATCCGAAACCGTACGCTTAAAA
>CAYZQU010000060.1:0-9323 GCA_964480645.1 uncultured Ruminococcus sp.
AGCTGCCTAAAGTTTTACTCATTAAATTTACTCCTTTCATTTAAACGCTGATGATTTGCTCTTGATCTTCCGGGCGCACCTCCTTTGGCGGCGTTATCGGTTTGAGCTCGGGAAATACCGCATAAAAGAGCGCGTCGGTGTTTTGCTTTAATCTGTATGTGTCGCCGTGAGAAATGTGCCCGAGCCAACTTGTGTAAGATTGTTGTACTTTTTCAAGGGTCATTTCTCCGTTGTCAACCTTTTTGCGATATTTTCGGATTTTTCTCCGCATATTGTTTATTGATTTTGCCCTCACCTTTCGCACAACTGCCCCGCTTTCAGTGAGATATGTGTGAAAACCGAGAAAATCAATCCCGTTTTTGAGCGGGAATATTTGAGTTTTGCCGTTGAGCTTTATCCCGAGCGGCGCAGTGTACTTCTCGATCTCTTTTAAAATCGATCTTAAATAGCTCTTGTCGCTGTGGATTATATAAAAATCGTCCATATACCGTCCGTAAATCAGCCCGAGCTTATCCTTGAGAAGATGATCGAGCCCGTCGAGATATAGGAGCGCGAGCGGCGACGAGCTTTGGTTCCCGAGGGGGAGCCCCGTATTCGGGGCGCTGTCAATAACCAACTTTAAAAGCCAGAGCGCAAAGTCGAGGAGCTCGCCGTCGTCAACCGACTTTTTAAGGGTCTCCTCCGCCTTTCTGTAGCATAACTCGCGGTTTATGCTATAATAAAACTTTGCAAAATCGCCTTTGAGCACCCACCCCTCGGCGTAATTCCACTCTTGTCTCTCCCGCGGCGGAAGTCCGTCGGCTCTCCGCCTTTCGTTGTCCGCTTGTTTGCGGCTGAAATAGTAGTGCCTCATATTCTCGGCAAGACGGTCGAGCCCAAAATGCGTGCCTTTGCCCGTTTGTCCGGCGTAATTATCCGTTATAAACCGCTTGAAAAATACGGGTACGAGTAAATTATCGCATAGCGAGTGTAAAACTACTTTGCTTTGAAAGTCAAGCGCGAGAACGAGCCGCTCTTTCGGTTCGTAAACCTTAAAAGGGAAATAAGGCCCGAATGAATAGTCACGGCTTTGTAACCTTTGAGAGAGCTGCAAGGTCTTTTCTACTGCGTTCAACTCATAGGCGCGAGCAGCCTGTGACATTTTGCTTTTTCTTGTCTTTTTATACGCTTTGTAAAGCGAGTCAAAAGAATTTATGATATTTTCCATTATAAAACACCGTGCATAATGTCGACCGCAAAAGCCGCCGAACATATCGGCTTATCTGTGTTTACCCTTAACCCTCGCGTATAGCGAGCGGCGGCGGGAGGGATATTTCTTCCTTGATTTGGGGGCGCGTTGTGTTCGCCGTCTTTTGACGGTTAATAAGTCTAGCAATTCCCACCGAGCGGGGCGGACGCCGTTGTTCCCGTTGTACGCGTTGTTGTTGTTGAGCGTGCCGTCAGTGTTGACGTTGCGCGAGTTGTACGAGTTGGAGGCGTAGGCGCGACAAAATACAAGAAATACCCCGCGGCGGTCACTTTATAGGAGCGGCTCGCCGTGTATCTGATTTATACCACCCCGCGGCTTGCTTTTTCACCTCTGCCGCGAGTTTTGCCCAATAGTCGAAAGCGTTGTCATTAAGTCCCGAGAGAATGTCGTGCGCGAGCTCAATGTTTGAGATCAAGAGATGTAAATTCCGGAGCGCCGATCGTTGGAGAGCGAAACGTTGCTCTCTTTCCCGCTGATCGTCAATTCTAAACTCGTTCGCCTCTGTGAGATTTGCGACAATTTCGAGAGCCTCCGAGAAAATCATATCCGCGAGCCGCCTGTCCTTTTTCGGAAAAGTTTGTTGATTTCTCACTTTTGCGTAGGTATGGCGGAGTAATGCACGGGCGTTTATAATAACGTCCATTTCTTTACGGCTTGGCGGAGTGCTTTTGACATTTCCCCGTGCGTATGCGCTCGAGTGTTGTTCGTTTTCCGTAGTACCTCACCTCCTCGCCCTCAATTTCAATTTTTGCGCCGCTGCCGTCGTATGCCGTGCCTTGTATAGTGATAATGCCGCGCCTCTTACAAATCGAGCACGGCGGCGCGAGCTCGGCGAAAAGGTGGGCTATAATACAAGATGTTTCCTCGACCGTAAGCGGCGTGTAGCCGTGCAAATTTAACATTCGAGCCTCTGGAGAGACTTGTTCCAATTGCCGCTTGTGAGTGTAACGCCGTTGAGGTCTGCGAACGTTATAAGCCACGGATTTGTGGTGATTTCCGTGAATACGCTGTCCCAAAGCGTCGCGATCTTGGAGTTGAGCTGATTTATCAGCGCTGTAAGGTCTATTACGTCCTTTTGCGCTTGGCGAGCGATCTCTATTGCTTGCCGAGCAAGGGCAAGAGCCTCCTCCGCTGTCACTTGCGCTCCGAGTGCTATTGCTTTGTAATCTTCAAATTGTTGAACGGTGACAAATGCGCCGGGGTTTATGTATGCCGTCACGTTCGCCGCCGTGCCTATTGCGGTTATAATGTCAATTGTTTTCTCAAGCACGGTTGAGCCGCCCGTCGGCGGTATCCATTCTGCGAGATCGCCCGAGTTTCCGTAGCAATAAAGCACCTCGCCCGCCTCGGGGTCGTCTGCATAAAGACCGAGTTCACGATAATAAAAGCCGTTGTCCTCGTCTTTGTTGGTAAAAATTCCGCCGATTGCAACTGTGCCGTCGCCGTTTATCTTAATCTTTGAAATGTCGACAACCGCCCGCGGCGAGATAACGCCCTCAAGCGTTCGCGGCTGTTGCCCCTCCTCAAGATAGCCGTCGCCCATAACAATTCTTGTAAAATTGATTTTCTGCCCGGCGATCCCTTTTGCGAGAACGAGGAGCCCAGCGACGGTCATATCATTGTTGATAAATGCGCCCATTTTGCCCTCCTTATGGTGTGTAGTCTGCTCCGAGCTTTACGCTTTCGACGTTCTGCTCGTGCGTAAAAATGCCTGTGTATATATAAATCTCGTCAGTACCGAGAATATTTTTCTCGTATGTGTGTTCGTGAGGAATAGCCGCCGCAAATAGAGGAAGCTTTCCTGTTAAGCAAATGAGTATTGCGTCAAGATGTGCCGATTTCCGCTTGGAGATATTGAGCAATTTCAAAAAAAGCTCGTAATTCTCGTTGACAAGGGCGGGATTGTCCGATAAGATTTTAAAATGATACGGTTCTCCGCCGTAGTCAAACCACTCTTGCAGCTCGCCCGTGCCGAAATATGCGGATATTATCTGCTCTATTGCGTATTTTGTGCCTAGCTTTGAATAAACGAGATCGCTCTTTTTTATGATCTCGCGCTTTGTGGATAGCGGCGCGGTTGAGTCATACCACGGAATATTAAGCTCGTAGGCCATCTCGTCAAGCGTCGCGCCGTCGAGATAATCGATCTTATCCCACCTGCTCAAAAGTTTTAATCGGGCATAAAGCGACTTTACAACACTGTCAGTGCCCGCGCCTATTCCTATTGCCGCCCCGTCCTCTTGCACCCACGCGGGGAGGAGTTTAACCGTTTCAACATCATTAAGACGCATTATTCCGCCCCCATTTCAGTTGTCACAAAATGCTTAATTTTTATGTTCCCGCTGAATTGCGCGACCTCCGTGTCTTTAATCTCCGTATATTGAGGCTGAATAATATTGACGCGGAGAGCTCCGACAAGATTTTCCGCCCAATCTGGGGCGAGAATGAGCCTCCGAAGTTGATCGGGGTTAATATCACGCCCGAGTGCCGCTTGTTGCCACTCATTATATCGTGAGACGGCTCCGCCGCTTGAGTTCTCAATATTTGCGATAACTTGAGCCTCCGATTTTGGCGTTGTGTAATACTCAAGCTCAATATCATAAGTCACTGTTTGCGGGGGTTCTGCGATAACCTTATCGGTGAGCGGTCGGACGTCCGAGGCGCTGCACGTTTTGACTATCTTTTCGAGCATTTCTTTGTCCGGTATCTGTCCGCCTTTAAGCAAGGGCACGATCTTAACAACTCCCTCAAGAGATTGATCGAGCGTTATCTTTATTGTTTGCGCGTCTGTCAAATCACCCGAAAGCGTTATTATGAGCAGATCGTCCTCATATTTTGCCGTGTAGTCCGTGCCCGCCTCCGCGGGAGTATTGGCGTTTTCGGCGTACACTCGGAGGGTATCGGGCTTTAATCGAGCGCCGCCCATATATGCGCGGCCGGCAGCTACTTCAAGAGTGCGTTTTATTGTGTCCGTCTCGCTGATTGCTTTAACGTCAATAATCGAGGCGTCAGCGGTCATAGCCCAATAAATATAAGCCATTTCGGAGCCCGCCGTTGAAAATTTGCCTTGAGCGAGGCGTATTCGCTCGCGGAGGCGGTCGTCGCCCTCTTTGGTGTATGGTTCGCCGTCGTCGCCGCCGTTTGTTTCAGTTATATTCATAACCGACGAGATGTAAGGAATAAGATCAACAAGGTTTTTAAGCGTGCCCTCCGCATAACCGTTAAATTCTGCACCGTTCCCGGTCGACGAGGCGGAAACGTCCACGCTATATGTGCCCGCTTGGAGTGTCGCTACAGAGTCAGTCGCAAAATAAACGGAGTTCTCGGCTTGCACTTTAGTCCATTTGGGAATAATGATGTTTTTGGAAACGGGCGAGCTTACCGAAAATCGGAGGATTGTATGAGCGGGAGAACCCTCAAGCCTTTTAACGCCTAAACGCTCGCCGAGAGCGTCCAACACCTCGCCGCGGGCATACCTCAACATAGTTTGGCGCGCCACGTCGTCAAGCGTATTGTAAACGCTCACAAGGACGGCGACAACACCCTCGCCGAATATGCGCCGCTCGTCTCCCGGATAAAGAGGCTCGTTTACACTTTCTTCAAGTTGCTTGATTACGGTATTGTATATAGTCCCCACGTCAAGTTCCGTGAGGTGTATGTCCTCGCCGTATGTGTTAGTGTTTTCTTCCATTTGCGCCTCCTACTTGTTTTTGATCTTTGCATTGAGATCAAATCCTCCGTTTGGACTGTTTGAGGCTGTGATCTCTATATTCTCAACATTTACGCGAGGCTCGTATGTTTTTATAACGAACTCCGCGTCCGCCGTGAGGTCGTTTGCGCCATACTCGCTCGGTGTATCGAAAATCGCGCGATCAATGCCCTTTATCCGCTCGTATGGTACCTCGCCGCGGACAGTTTTCAAAAGATTTTGCACGCACACCTCCGGCGAGCCGTTGCCTTTTGCCAACATTTTCACCGCTCCTTTAAGATAATTGTGAATTGTTTGGTTTTTTCGCTGCTTTTTGCGCTGTCGTCGCTCCCACGGTTGCCGCCGACGTTGCTGTATTGTAATTATTTACCCGTGTTTGTATTGCGGATTGTTTTCCGCTTGAGCCGCCTGTTCCCGAGCTGCTTTTCGCTTTTTTTGCCGCCGCCTCGGGAGCCCATTCCGTAAACGATAAAGAAATTGTTGCCGCCACGATCACGCCTTTGTCATTGAGCGTCGCGTCCGAAATGTTGACGGAAACAAGCTGCACGTTTTCGGGGCCGAAACGTTTCCCGCCGAGAAAAAACGGCGCATATTCGCCTATTTTTTCGACGCACTTATCATATTCCGCTCGCGGGTCTGTGCCTACCGCATAAGCAACGGAATACTCAATGTTGAATTTTTGGGGCTTGAGGGCTTTTGTATTTTGTGGAGGTGAGCCCTCTGCGTCCGAGTTTGTCGAGGTGTCAAGCTCTACGCCTGTTGATATGCCATTAGGAGCGGCTATTTTATTTTGTGAGACCTCCCACTCTATACCGTTCCACTTCGCGATAAGCGCCATTTTGCCCTCCTTTTACAGCGGCGGCGAGGTTGCCCCGTGTACGCCGTTGTGAATGTGTCCTTTGAGGCTGATGTTCTCTGCTGTGACGTCCCCAACCTCAATATTTGCATTGCCAGCCGTGATTTCGAGGTCTTTGTCGGTGATTGTGAGTGTGCCCTTTATGAGGTCAACGTCTCCCGGCACAATTCCGGGCCACTCTCCATCGGTTCGCGCGAGAATTATTCCCTCGCCGTCCTCAAATTCAACAAAAACAACTCCGTCGCCCGGTTTTAACTTGCCCATTTCTCCGCGCAAATGCCACGGAATGACAAGCGGACGCGTCACAACTCCGTCGGAAATGTCCGGTAACACTCTAGCCGCTGTCTTGTCGCCGTTCCTGTCCGCCTCGCCCTCGATCGTCGAGATCGTGCCTTTGTTAATCTGTGCCATTAGTACCCCTCCAACGGTTTCCTAAAATTTACCTTGCTCTTGCCCTTTACGAGATCGTGCCGTATATGCACGATAAAGGCAGAGCCGTTCCACGATTGAGCGCTATCTGTCGATATATTGACGATTGAGCCCGCCGCGTAATTCTGCAAAAGTCCTCCCGACCAGAATGTCGCCACGGTTGCGTTTTTATTTGCGGCTCTTAAAAGGTTCTTTGCGAAACGATCTGCCTCCGGTTTTCCGCTTATTTTAACCTTGAGGATTTTTCGGAGCAGTTTGTTCCCACCTTTGGGGGCTTTAAAATTTCCTTTAATTGAGCCGTTTACAATTTCCGCCTCGCTATATGCGTCCGCGTCTTGGTTTCTGTACTCGAAACGATCGGCGGAGGTGATCTCGAGCGTGTCTGTGGCGGCTTTTCCCTCCATTGCCGCCTCGGAGTATATGACGAGTTTTTTGTCATACACCAAAAAAGCGCACCCCTCAAGTTCACAGCGTCCTTGCAAAAAGAGTATATCGGGGATTTTTGGCTGCTCTACATAGTCATATCGCTGATCTTCCACGTCGTAAAGCTCAAGAGCAAGCCCGTGTTTGTCGGCAATTTCACTCGCGAGCTGGGTAAACTGCACTTTTTCCCACGATTTATCGGTCTTGTCTTTTATGCTTTGCGGAATTGAATAGGCTCTTAAAGTTATAAGCCCAGACTCTGGCACAATGCTTTCAATAAACATTTTCCCGCTTTTAACGTTACCGTTTTCTATCTCTATTTCGTCGCCTTTCTGCGGCGACCATATATCCCATAGCTTTTCAGTATCGTTTAAGCGCAAAAGGATTTCATCACAATGCTTTTCCGCATAGCTATCAAGATAACACTCCGCGACGGAGATGTCGGGGTAAATATCTTTACCTTTGTAAATTACTTTCACGCGATCACCTCCGCCACGGCGGGAGCGTATCGGGAGTATTCGCCCTTTCGACAACGGGAATTTTTAATTTTTCTCCGCCCTCAAAAACAATGACGTCTATATACTGCCTGTTTGCGCCGATTATTACCGACGCCATACGCTCCTCGTTGTATGCCGCTAAAGCGATTGAGTCGAACGTGTCGCCACATTGGGCTACATAGTCAATAAACTTGCCCGTCTGCGTCACCATAGCCGCCCGCCTCCCTACGTTCTAATGCTCCGAGTACATAGTCCACAAACTCGGGCTCGAGTTTTTTAATCCGCTCGATAATGTCGTCCGCGTCTGCGTCTCCTGAGACTGTGATACTAGGGCTGAAAGAAATGCCGCCAACATCATAAACAGAGGTATGCGTTGTGTATGTACCGCCGAGCGGGTCGGGATTTCCGCCGTCTCCGCTGTCGGTATGATGTACCTCGATCTCTCGCGCTGCGCGTCCGACGTCGCCGAGCTCGTCAACTCCGAGCATTTGCCCGGCTTTCGTCCAATAACTGATATTTTCCGACCTGTATTTCGGATTAAAGCTGATAACCGCCTCCGTCGGATAGTGCGGGTCTTCTCCGGCAATTGAGAGACCGTTTGTAAATCCGCCTGTTGCATAGCCGTTGACTTTATCCGCGTTAGAGCTGCCTCCGCCGTCGCCGAAAATGAGTTTTACAATCCAGCCCAAACCGCTAGATACCCACCCGACGATCTTTGAAATGGCGTCGATTATAGGCACTAACACTTTGCCTACTATTCCCAATATATCACCGAGCGGCTCAAGAACCTTTATTATAGGCATCAGTAGTGGTTCTATCAATGGCATTATAGCCTCCACAAGCTGTCCGATCGGCTCCATAAGCGGCATTATTGCGTCGTTGACTATCCCGAGAATAAGATCAAGCAGCGGGGTCAAAACGGGCAAAAGCGTCATTATTAAATCGGTCAGTATAGGGAGGATTATATCTATTATTTGCGTTACCATAGGTAAAACGGTCAGCAAAAGTGATATAATAGGCGGCAAAATTGTCTCAACTATCTGCATTAACGGGGGGAGGAGGGTCTGAATAAGATCAAGCAGAGGCGGGAGCAACTCACTCATTAAGCTAGTTAAAAGCGGCAAAAGGTCGCTCCCAAGTTGGCTCACTAAAGGAAGAACGCCATCGAGCGCGTCCGCTGCTCCGAGAAGAAAATCCTCGACGAATGGCATACAAGCGTCTAGGGTTTCCGTCATTATCGGGATAATGCTTTCAAGCATTTTCTGAATGACTGGCATAATTTTCATCAATGAGTTTGCAATCATTGATCCCATAGGTAAAAGCGTGGTTTCGGCCGTTCGTTTGATTTGCTCGATCGCACTTCCCAAATCGTTGTACTTTATTTCGTTGATTTTTTGGAGAGCTGCAGCTCCATCATAGCTCGCGTCCTCTATGCTGCTCAAAACAGGCAAAACGCTTGCCTGTAAATCCTCAAATTGAGAGCCAAAAAGCGATATTGCAAGGTTGTTTTGTTGGAGCGGATCGTCTAGCTCGTTCAGAGCTTCTACAGTATCGAAAAAAGCCGCTTGAGCTGTTGCTCCTCCTGCTGCAAATGCCTCAAACATTTTATCAGAGTTTAAGCCTAACGTATTAAATGCGTCTGCGCTGGTATCGCTGCCGTCTTTTGCTCTTAGGTTAAATTCCTTTACTGCGTCGCCGATTTTATCAATACTGAAAAGCCCGGCGTCCGCTCCTGCTACAAGGCTATCGAGAAATTGATCGGCACTCAAACCAAGCGAAGCATACTGTGAACTGTACTCATTTAAGGTATCTAAAAGATCGCCGTTTTTGTCTGCTCCGTTTTGAGCGCCCATTGCTATAAGTCCATAGGCTTCTTCTGATGATACGCCGAAATTTTCCATTAGCGCCGTCGCCGCTCTGGCGCTTTCGGTCAAATCATAATCAAATGTGTCGCGCAAAAGGAAAGCCGCTTCTGTCGCTTCTTTGAGGCTTTCGCCTGTCAGCCCGCTGACTTGTTTTACTGCTGCAAGCCCCTCAGCTGCGTCTTGCAATGAGTCTCCAAAATTGTTTGCATATATTTCTTTGACCGAATTTCCGAGCTCGTCCATTTCGGTCTCTGTTGCTCCTACGGAGACTTGCAATTGATTTAGAGTCTTATTC
>CAYZQU010000061.1:0-8926 GCA_964480645.1 uncultured Ruminococcus sp.
TTACTGTGCCGGGATTCGATGGTTACGGAATCATTCAGGGATTTCTGCCGCGTCGTGCCACATATTGGGTTGAAACTCACGCGCAAATTATCAACTTCATAGTTTTGATTTTGTTGGTTTCACGTGTACTCAACAAACCGCTGAGCCTCCTTGCCGACGCGGTTATGAGATTCCTGAATTTCGCAACGGGATTTATAGGCTGATATGACGGAACTTAATTTCAAACTCGATGTGTTTGAGGGTCCTCTGGATTTGCTGTTGATGCTGATTCAGAAACACAAACTTAACATTTACGACATCGAGATATCCACGCTGCTTGACCAGTTTTTGTTGTACCTTGAGCGTATGACTGAGGCAGATATCGAAGTCACCGCAGATTTTCTCGAGATGGCGGCGCGGCTGATACTGATAAAATCTGCGGCGCTGCTTCCCAAAGAGGAATCGGAGAAGCTTAAAAAAGAGCTTCAGGGGGCGTTGATAGAACTTGCTGTGGCGAAAACAATGGCGGCGCGGCTTAAGAAACGCTGGCAGGGAGACTTGATTTACGTGCGAAGTCCTGTGGAACTTGACATTGACAGCACCTACCGCCGCACACATCAGCCCGAAGAACTTCAACTCGCGTATGGAGCGGTTGCGGAGCGTTCGCGGAAAAAGGCGAGTTATAACCGTCCGCCCGCCGCTCCGGTGGTGGAAAAGAGCTATGTCACCGTGTTTACGGGGGTTGTGGGTATTCTCAAGAGCCTGCGCAAAAACTCCGTAGTCCCGCTTTCAGAGTTGTATCGCGGGCAGTCCCGTTCGCGGAAAGTCGCAACGTTCCTCGCGATATTGGAGCTTTCCAAGGACGGCAGAATCATTATCAGCGAGGACGGTATGAATGTTCGGTTGGCGACCGCCGAGGACAGAGAACGTATTCATCGGGAAGATGAATACATTTCATAGGAGTGTATGCAAATCGCGAAAGCGAGTAGCACGTTACACTCCGTGCAACGGAGTGTAACGTGCTAATCAGGCTAGACAAAATCGTCGAAGGCGGTTTTGTTGGTTCGCGATTTGCTATTAAGATAGGGGGTGACGGAGATTGAAGTTCAGCGAAGGGATGGCGGCGGTTGAGGCGGTTTTGTTCGCGTGCGGAGAGCCAATTGAGGCTGATAAGCTTTCGGCGGCGTGCGAAATCGAAAAGGAGACCGTTTTGCGTATCGTTGAGCGGCTGAACGCGCGTTATGACGAGCAGGGGAGCGCGTTCACCATCGGTAAGTTTGATGATAGCTTCCAGATGATGACAAGACCCGATTACGCCCGATATATCAAAACCGCGATGGAAACCCGCCGTCAGACGCCGCTCTCACCCGCCGCGCTTGAGGTTCTGGCAATCGTCGCGTATAATCAGCCTGTCACACGCGGTTTTGTCGACCAGGTGCGCGGCGTGGACAGCAGCGGCGTTGTGCGGAGTCTGGTAGAGCGGAATCTTCTTGAGGAGCATGGACGGCTGAATGATGTTCCCGGGCGACCGATTGCGTACCGCACCACAGATAATTTTCTTCGGTGCTTCGGACTTTCAAGTCTGGAAAATCTTCCGCCAATCCCGGGCAGTACCGACCAGATTGATCTTGAGGAGTACGAGGAAATGACCTATAACGGCGAGTTGTCCGAAATCCCGGAGGGAGAGCAATGACGGGGCTGTTAATCGCCGCCGCGATTCTGTTGGTGCTGTTGTTGATACTTGCGGGGCGCGTAACGGTAATATTCGATTACGGAGAGGAACTGTATCTCAAAATTTCGTATTTGATGTTTACAGTGATTAAAATTCCCGCAAGGCGGCGGAAGTCAAAGAAAAAGGATAAGAAAGCGGCAAAGTCCGCAAAGAAATCCGTTAAATCCGCGGAGGAGATAGAGGAAAAGTCTGAAAATCCGACATCGGAAAAATCCAAGGATAAAGTGGATTTCTCCGAAGAAAAATCGGAAAAGTCTGAAAAGTCCGCCAAAAACAGCAAAAAAAAACCTGAGCTTTCGGATTTTTTCGCTCTGGTGAAACTCGCGACGGATAGCGTCGGAAAGCCGCTGAAACGCATGTTCAAGCGAACTGCGGTTTCCCACCTGAGCGTGGAAATTATATGCGGCGGTGATGACGCGGCAAAGGCTGCATTAAATTTCGGCAAAATGAACATTCTTGTCGGGAACGCGCTCGGCTGGATTGACAGCTTTTTCACGCTTAAAAAGCCCGATAGAATAAATGTCGGCGTGGATTTTCAGCGCGAGGACACGCAATACGATGTGTATTGCGAGGTTCGGCTGTCACTGGCTGCAATGCTGGGGCTTTTGTTCTCGATAATCGGGCGCGCAGTGAAGCATTGCGGCAGTCATAAGGAAGCGAAAACCGCGCTGAAAAAGGTGATTGGCAAGTAACCCCGCGGTTAGGGCATAATAACCAAATTAATATTATGGTGAAGCAGGCAAATCCGAAATGCAAGCGTTGCCGAGGGAGCATAGCGACCGAGGCAACGCTTGGCAAGCGCAAACGAGCGTAGCGAGGCTTGCGCGTTTTCGGATTTGCAAATTAAAACCGCAAATTCGGAACGTGAGTGAAATCGCGAAGCGAAGCGGCAGCGATTTCGCTCAGCGTGAGAATTTGCAAATTATAATAAGGAGAATAGATATGGCACATCCTATTGAAGGCATTATGGGAATTTCTATGGACAAAATCCGTGAGATGGTGGACGTAAACACCATCATCGGGAATCCGATCGTAAGCGAGGGAACGACAATAATCCCTGTATCCAAGGTTTCGTTTGGATTTGCGAGCGGCGGCAGCGACCTGCCTGCTCAGACGGCAGAGAAGTTCGCCGGTGGAAGCGGCGCGGGCGTAACGGTGAAGCCCTTTGGGTTTATGGTAATCATGGGGGAGGGTGTTGTGGTGGTTGGGGTGGTGGGTATTACGAAAACCTCCCCGTGGGTGGGCGTAATCGACTCTATACCCGGTATCCTTGAGAAAATCAAGGGCATGGCGGCGGATAAAAAGGCGACCAAGGAGTCCAAGAAAGCCGATAAATCCGAGGAAAACGATAAGGATAAGAAAGCGGAGATAGGCGGGGAATAATCCTCGGATTTTTGCGCAATATATTCCTGAATAAGGTATAAATGCCAATATTTAGGAGTTGAGCGAATGAAAAAGATAATTTCGGTTATGACGGCAATCGCAATGATAGTGCCTTTTATGCGGATTAGCGTAAATGCGGCGGTCTCCGATATTTCGGCGGTATCCGCAGTGGTAATTGAGGCGGAAACGGGCACGGTTTTGTATTCCAAAAATATGGATGAG
Source organism: uncultured Ruminococcus sp. (assembly GCA_964480645.1). Classification (GTDB taxonomy): domain Bacteria; phylum Bacillota; class Clostridia; order Oscillospirales; family Ruminococcaceae; genus CAG-115. The sequence goes on from CAYZQU010000061.1 coordinate 3,317, forward strand.
CAGCGCGCGATGGCTTCCACAACCAAAATAATGACGGCGATATTGACGATTGAGGCGGGCGACCTAGACCGCGAATTCACCGTGGACAGCTACGCGATTATGGTGGAGGGCACGTCTATGGGCTTGCGCGAGGGTGACCGCGTGTCGCGGCGTGACTTGATTTACGGAATTCTGTTGCCGTCGGGAAATGACGCGGCAAACGCGGCGGCAGTGTCCGTATCGGGAAGTGTGAACGCGTTCGTGAAGAAAATGAACGCCAAAGCCGCCACATTGGGACTTCGGAATACTCATTTCGTAACGCCCTCCGGACTTGACGCTGACGGACATTACACCACGGCTTATGACCTTGCAATGCTCGCGTCTTACGCTATGAAAAATCCGATTTTCAGAGAAGTTGTTTCATGCCAGTATAAGGAAGTCGAGTTCGGAAATCCGCCATACAAGCGCACGTTGTACAACTCTAACAAAATGCTCAAGCAGTATGACGGCGCAATCGGCATAAAAACAGGCTTTACGGACAACGCGCGGCGGTGTCTGGTTTCGGCGGCACGGCGAAACGGCGTAGAGCTTATCGCGGTTACGCTGAACGCCCCCGATGATTGGAACGACCACAAAAAGATGTTGGATTACGGTTTCACACAGGTGAGCGCGTACAACGCGGACACGAGCTGTTCCGAGGAGGTTTCTGTCGCGGGAACAGGGAAGACAGTCGGTGTTTATGCGGACAAAACGACAATCTCACTGACTTCCTCACAGCGGCAAAGACTGGAGCGTCGTATATTATTGCCGCGAATCGTCTACAATGACGTTCAAAAGGGCGATAAGCTTGGCTCTATTGTGTTTGTACTCGATGGAAAAACAGTCAAATCTGTGCCGCTTTACGCGGCGGATTCGGTTGAATCCGAGAAACAAGGGCTGTCAATTTGGAGCAAGTTTTTACGTTCCTTTGGAATATATGTGTAATTCGGCTCTATAAACCGGTTTGCGGGATTACAAACGTGATAAAACACGTCAAATCGTTTGTGGAAGCGGGTTTGCGTTGGGCTGATTTTGACGCGAAAAACAGCGCTTTTTCAAGTGGCTTTTGAAATTCTCGTGAATCCGTTCAGAGAGCGGATTTGCGGGATTCAAAACGCGCATAAAAGCGTCAAAGCGTTTCTCAGAGCCATTTCGGAGCGCTTCGCTCCGAATACATATTTTATGAGGTTAAAATGGAGAAGATACGAATTCAAAAAATAATCGCGGACAGCGGGCTTTGTTCACGCAGAAAGGCTGAAGAACTGATTTTCTCCGGTTCTGTTACCGTCAACGGACACCCTTGTTCGCTTGGGGATAAGGCTGACCCGTCACGCGACATCATCACCGTTAACGGAAAAACTATCGCCGAAATTCCCGTTCAAAAGCGGTATATTATGTTGAACAAACCGCGGGGATACATCACCTCAATGGCAGACGAGCAGGGGCGAAAAATTGCTGCGGAACTGCTTGTGGGCGTATCTGAAAGAGTTGTTCCCGTGGGAAGACTTGATAGAAATTCAGAGGGACTGCTATTGTTCACCAACGATGGCGAATTCGCGAACGAAATCACTCATCCGTCACATCATGTAAGTAAGACCTACCGCGTGACAATTGACGGACCCGTTACCGAAGAACAATTGACGCGGCTCAGTGCAGGCGTAAAGCTTGACGACGGCAAGGTCACGCTGCCGTGTACGGTCAATGTCCTGACTGAAGAGCCGGGGCGCACGGTTCTTCGAATCGTGATTAAACAGGGGCTGAACCGTCAGATTCGCCGCATGTGCGACGCAGTCGGGCTGAAAGTCGGCAGACTGCGGCGCGTGGCAATCGGCGGCGTAAAGCTCGGAATGTTGAAAACAGGCGAGTGGCGCGACCTCACAAAAGAGGAGCTGAAATCGCTTCGCAACGCGATTGGAAAGAGGAACAAATGATTGAGATTTTGCAGAACAAGTCAAATACGGAGAAAATCGAGTTCAACGCGCGGGACGGCGCGGAGATTCTGGGGCGGATTGCAGGGCGTCTTGACGGAGATGTTTTCGTTGTGGACGAGTTGGATTGCGAAGAATTTTTCACAGACGGTCTGACACGTGCGATTCTTAATCTGATGTCGCTCCACGGGATTGACAAGGCGCGGTTTGAGCTTTCAGACACGTATCTGGAGCGACTTCACAAGCTGGGCTTTTTTGACAGTGACCCTATTGTTTCAAGTATTAATACATTTTTTGATGGTCCATGTAAGTCGGATTTGTAAAATATCACCAAAAAATTGCGGTTGAATTGTACAAAAACGTAAAAAATTAAAATTCGCGAAAAATTCACTTGTTATTTCCGCGGCAATGTAGTATAATTAATATGGATATTTTTTTGGCATTGAGTTGCCATACCTATTATAAAGTACGTGGTTTTCCGCACGCACGATTAAAGCGGAGCTTCAATCGTGCGTGAGCGCAAACGAACGGAGTGAGGCTTGCGCGTTGCGGAAGCCGCATATTAAAATGGAGGACAAAAGATGAGTACGAGTGGTACAAAATCATTAGCTGAGATGGAGCAGAATGTTCCCGACAGCGACGCGAGAAAACGGCTGAGCGCGTTCTTTTACGACGATGGCTATGATGAGAATAGCTTTCGCGAACTGGACAAGTTTCTTTCCGCAAACGGGGAGTTAAGCTCGGTTGTCGCGGGATACGGCACGGTGTCGAATGAATGTTCGTTTACGCCCGTGTACGCGTTCGCGCAGGATATTTCCGTGCGCGGCGGAGCGGTGGATAAGGCGGCGGCTCTGAAAATCAAGAGGATTTATGAGTTGGCGGCAAAGTCTGGCGTTCCCGTAGTCGGATTTTTTGATTCCAAGGGCGGCGACATCAACGAGGGAATGGCGGTTCTCTCTGCTTACAGTGACATTATAAAAGCTTCGGCGGCGGTTTCGGGAGTTGTTCCGCAGATTGCTGTGATTACAGGTGTTTGCGCCGGTTGTGCGGCTATGTTGGCGGCAATGGCTGACGTAGCGATAATCACCGAAAAGAGTGAGCTTTTCCTCACTTCTCCGTTTAATAATGAGGACGGAAAGCTTAATGGAGCAGGTTCTGCCGCGAATGCCGCGAAGTCGGGCGTTTGCCAGATTATAGCAAAGGACGATACCGACGCGATAAACAAGGCAAAACAGCTCATTTCGATGCTCCCGGATAACAATCTTTTGACCGGGCAAAATATCGCCGCGACCGAAAACACCGCAGACATCACCTCGGCTCTCAAGGGTGCGGAGCTTGTAAGCGCGATTGCGGACTTGAACAGCGTTGTTGAGTTTTCCGCGAATTTCGGAAGCGCGGCTTACACGGCTCTGGGATGTATAGACAGGGCGACAATAGCGTTTGTTGCGACAGACAAGGCAGCGAAGTTGAATTCAGCGGATTGCGCGAAGATTGCGCGGTTCGTTCAGTTCGCGGATCTGTTCTCGATTCCCGTGGTTACGATTATAGACACCGAGGGCTTTGAGGGCAGTTCAGCAGCGGAATTGAGCGGTTCTGTACGCGATTGCGCGAGATTGGCGCAGGTTTACGCGACAGCAACGACCGTTAAGGTGAATTTGATTTCCGGAAAGGCTTTCGGAGCAGCGTTTGCGGCATTCGACAGCGCAGACATCACTTATGCGTGGGAGAACGCGCAGATTGCGCCGATGAATCCCGAAGCGGGCAAGGTGTTTATGGGCGAGGAGCTTGAAACTTCCCCGTTCGCGGCTGCGTCCCTCGGAATGGTGGACGGCGTGATTGACCCCGCCGATACTCGCGAGGCAATTGATTCGGCGTTGAATATGTGCGAATCCAAGCGCGTTTCCGCACCGCCCAGAAAGCACGCGAATTTCAGCTTCTAAGCGGAATTATCAAAATTTAATATAGTGAGGTACAAACAGTATGAAGAATTATACAATTACCGTAAATGGAAACACCTATGACGTAACTGTTGAGGAGAACGGCGCAGGCACTGCTCCCGCAGCTGTGGCTGCTCCCAAGGCAGCTCCGAAGAAGGCGGCTGCTCCCAAGGCGGCTGCGGCGGGTGGAACTCCGATAAACGCGCCGATGAACGGCACAATCGTGGAAGTCAAGGTCAAGGTCGGCGATAAGGTTACAAACGGCACTGTTGTCGCGGTTCTTGAGGCTATGAAGATGGAGAACGACATTGTATCCGACAGAGACGGCGTAGTTGCGGCGGTTTGCGTAAACAAGGGCGATTCCGTTGAAACAGGCGCGGCAGTAGTAACAATCAACGCGTAAGGGGTGCAATTATGGGTAAACTGAAAATCACCGAAACCGTTCTCCGTGACGCGCACCAGTCGCTGATAGCCACGAGAATGAGTATGGACGATATGCGCCCGATTCTGCCCGCGATTGACAAAATCGGATTCTATTCGGCAGAGTGCTGGGGCGGCGCAACATTCGATTCTTGTATACGTTTTTTGGATGAAGATCCGTGGGAGCGTCTGCGCATTCTCCGTAAGGAAATGCCCAACACCAAGTTGCAAATGCTGTTCCGTGGTCAGAATATGCTCGGCTATCGGCATTACGCGGACGATTTGGTGGAATATTTTGTTCAGAAGTCTATCGCAAACGGAATCGACATAATCAGAATCTTTGACGCTCTGAACGATATTCGCAACCTCGAAACTGCAATCAAGGCGGCGAAAAAGGAAAACGGACACGCTCAGGTGGCGATTTCTTATACCACAGGCGATGTGTTCACTCACGAGTACTATATGAATTACGCGAAACAGGTGGAAAGCGCGGGCGCGGATTCAATATGCATTAAGGATATGGCGGCGCTGCTTACGCCTTATGAAGCGGAAAGCCTTGTCAAGGACTTGAAGTCGGCGGTTAAAATCCCGATTCAGCTCCACACGCACTATACCTCGGGACTCGCGTCAATGTGCATTATCAAGGCAGTTGAGGCGGGAGTCGATGCAGTGGATACCGCAATGTCGCCGCTCGCACTCGGTACATCTCACGCTCCTACCGAGTCTATTGTCGCAACGTTCCAAGGAACGGAGTATGATACGGGATTGGATCTGGTCGCGCTGAATGAAATCCGTGAGTATTTTATGGGATTGCGTAAAAAGTACATCGACAGCGGTCTGCTTGACCCGTCAATGCTGGCGACCAACACCAAGGCACTTATTTATCAGGTTCCGGGCGGAATGCTGTCCAACCTGCTTTCGCAGCTTAAACAGGCAGGAAAGGCGGATCAGCTTGAGGAAGTACTCAAGGAAGTTCCGAGGGTGCGTAAGGACAGCGGATTCCCGCCGCTCGTTACACCCACCTCGCAGATCGTCGGCACTCAGGCGGTGTTCAACGTAATCATGGGTGAACGCTACAAGACCGTCACTAAGGAGTTCAAGGGACTGGTTAAGGGTGAGTACGGCAAGACTCCCGTGGAGATTGATCCCGAATTCCGCAAGAAGATTCTCGGCGATGAAGAGCCGATTACCTGCCGTCCTGCGGACAATCTCAAGCCCGAGTTTGATACGATGAAAGAGGAAGCTAAGGAGTGGTGCGACGGTTCGTCCGTTGAGGATATCCTCACCTACGCGATGTTCCCGAAGGT
>CAYZQU010000062.1:0-8896 GCA_964480645.1 uncultured Ruminococcus sp.
CACTTCAAAGCCGCGTCAACCTGTGCCAGCAGCAGCTCCGCCTGCTCCGTGTAGTGGAGCGCCGAACCGTAAAAATTGAAAACGTTCACGCAATATTTGAACTCATCAATTTTCTGCGCCCCATCGGGAAAATCCCAGAATTGACTGCGCTGAAGTTCATCAATGTTCTCCGTGCTGAACTCAGTTGGTTCCATAATACACGCAAACACAGGAATTCCCTGCGGAGCGTCCTTAAAGACCGCCTTCAGCTTCTGCACCGCATACATCGCCGGACCGTCAGACGACTTTCCTCCAACGATGTCAATATCCCCCAGATTGGCTTCCAGAGCCGATTTAAGTGCCTCCTCGCTTGCCGACTCAGGCTTTTCGCGAAACAGTATCTGCGCCATCAGCATTTGATGCTCTGGGGCGCGGTCTTCCAAATTTTGGTTAAGTACCTGATCACTCATATGAATTCCTTTCTTTGTACAAATTGCACAATCACACTTTTGTGCAACTTGCACAATTACTTTCTTGGGTCAATAAATTCACGGTAATCATAGACGTAAATCACGCCCGAAATCACCGTCAAAAGTGCCGCAAGATACATCAGAACATCGCGGATTATTTGGAACGGGAAGTCCCCGCCGATAATGCCTAAATCCTCGCCAAGCACTGCCATAATAAGGATTACCGCTATCGCGACCATTGTAACGGCAGTCTTCAGCTTGCCCCAGATATTGGCGGGAATCACAACTTTCTTTGGACTTGAAGCCGCCACCAAACGAATCCCGGATACCAGAAATTCCCTCGTCAAAATGACGAAAACAACCCACGCGGATGTCCAATTCAGTTCAACAAAGCAAACCAACGCAGCTGCAACAAGAATCTTATCCGCAAGCGGGTCGAGAAACTTCCCAAAATCTGTAACAAGATTGTATTTCCGCGCAATTTTTCCGTCCAACATATCGGTAATACTCGCAAGCGCGAACAAAATTGTTGCCCACAGGAAACGATACGGAACAGCCGAAAAGCACATAAAAAAGACGAAAAAAGGCACAATAATCACACGAAAAAGCGTCAATTTATTAGGCAAATTCACAAAGAAACACCTCGCAAAACATTAATTTGTTGAAAATCACAATACCTCGCCAATTAAATTGTTATCCAATACATCGGTAAAACGGATTTTTGCAAAATCACCAACATTCAGTTTGTTCACCGAGGTAAAGTAAATCATTCCGTCAATTTCGGGAGCGAACATCGCGCTCCGACCGAAATAATGCTCCAGATAGCGGTCGTAGCCCTCCACAACCACCTCGGTCTCCTCGCCAATCATCGACTCATACAGCTCCGCGACGCGTGTATCCTGTTGCTCCTCAAGAATCTCCTTACGGTGTTCGCGAACCTCCTCGTCAACTTGATTCGAAAACGCCGCGGCGGGCGTATTTTCCTCCTCGGAGTACGCAAAACAGCCCATACGCTCAAATTTCATCTCTTGTGCAAATTCACCAAGGCGATTAAATTGCTCCTCGGTTTCACCGGGGAATCCCGTAATGAACGTCGTTCGCAGCGTTATACCGGGAATTTTCGTTCTCAGTTTGTGAATTAATTCACGCAGGGATTGCTCGTCACCGTGCCTGTTCATTCGCTTCAAAAGCCCTCCATCACAGTGTTGGAGCGGAATATCGAGGTATTTTACAATTTTCTCCTGATTTGCGATACAGTCAATCAACTCATCTGTAATTCGCTCGGGATACGCGTACAGAATACGTATCCACTTAAATTTGTCTATTTTGCACAACTCATTCAACAAATCCGAGAGTGCAAGTTTTCCATATAACTCCAGCCCGTAACGCGTTGTGTCCTGAGCGATTATGATGACTTCCTTTACACCTCGCTCTGCAAGCCATTTTGCTTCGCTTACAATATTTTCTATCGTCCTGCTGCGAAATCTTCCGCGGATTTGTGGAATTGCACAATAGGTACAACAATTATCACAGCCGTCCGCGATTCGCAAATACGCGTAATGCGGCATAGTGGAGAGGATTCGCGCGCCCTCCATCGTGTGATTCTCTTTCTTCCCAAACACGCAGATTTGCTCGCCATTCGTCATTTTGACGAAAATATCCGCAATGCGCTCATACTCGGAAATTCCGACAATCGCGTCCACCTCGGGATATTCCGCCGCAAACTCCTCGCGATACCGCTCCGACAGACATCCCGTTACTGCGATATACTTTATTGTGCCCTCATTTTTAAGGGTTATAAGCTCGTTCAGCCACTCGATTGCTTCCTCTTTTGCGGCGGTTATGAATCCACAGGTGTTCAGCAAGACAATATCTGCCAGTCCCGGTTCGTCAACAAACGCATACCCTGCTTGCCGAAGCCGCGCCATTATCATCTCCGCGTCAACTTGATTTTTCGCACAACCAAGCGATACCACAGCCACCTTAAGCTGATTATTTTCACTTTTTTCAGGCATTGGAACTATTCTTCCTCCCATAATTCGTCATTTTCACCAAACGCATTTTCATCAAATTCACCAAAATCGTCCTCGTCATTTTGCACAACGAAATCAATGCAGCGTTTTATCGCGCCAAAGTCATATCCCCGCCGCGCAAGCGCCGCGATAGTTCTGCGGCGGTCGTCAAAATCCTGTATTTTATTTGCGTATTTCCGCTCTATAAGCGACTTCAGCTCCTCGTCAAGCTCCTCGCTGGGAATATCCATGAGCGTTCGCTCTACAAGTTCCCTGTCAAGTCCACGATGTAACATTTCCGCGCGCACCCGCCGAATTCCCCAGTGCTTGCGCGAAATCAGATACTCCGCGAAACGCGGCGCATAGTCCTCGTCATTGACGTAACCGCGCTCACAGACGTAATCCACAGCGCTTTCGGCGATTTCCGCGCCGTAAGTCTTCGTCAATTTGCACAAAAGCTCCCCCCGACAGAATTGACGCTCTCCCAGCAGATACAAGGCGCGTTTTTTGGCTCTGCTAAGCGCTTCCTCGGCGGTTTGCGGTTCGGATTTTCGACGGCGGCAATAGCCCATCACTCAAAATCCTCCGCTGAAAACTCCGAAAACTCATCGTCCGCAGTTTCCGCGCTCTCGACAACTTCCTTAGTCTTCTTGGATTTCGTCTTCTTTTCAGGCTTTGCAGGCTTCTCGGACTCCGGATTTTCGTCATTTTGCACAACATCGTCCTCATTATCCGCGTCTTTCTGTTCATCTTCCGCACGTTTTTGGAACTCATCGCGAACCTTTTGTTCAATTTCATCGCAAATCTGAACGTTTTCCTTAAGGAAATCTTTCACCTTATCCTTGCCCTGTCCAATTTTCACGCCGTCATAGCTGAACCACGAACCGCTTTTCTTGATGATTTCGAACTCCACGGCGCAGTCGATAATCTCACCGAGCTTGGAAATTCCCTCACCGAACAGCATATCGAACTCAGCGGTCTTGAACGGCGGCGCAACTTTATTCTTCACGACCTTGCATTTCACACGGTTTCCGATAAGCTCACTGCCGTTTTTGATTGGTTCGCCCTTGCGCACATCAATCCGCACGGAAGCGTAAAATTTCAGCGCGCGTCCGCCGGGAGTGGTCTCGGGATTGCCATACAACACGCCGATTTTCTCACGTATCTGGTTGATGAAAATCGCCACGCAATTGGTCTTGGAGATAGCCGCCGTGAGCTTTCGCATCGCCTGAGACATCAACCGTGCCTGAACGCCGACGTGCGCGTCACCCATCTCGCCGTCGATTTCGGCTTGCGTCGCCATCGCCGCAACCGAGTCAAGCACCACAATGTCAAGCGCTCCGGAGCGCACCAGCGTTTCAATAATTTCCAGAGCCTGCTCGCCGGTATCGGGCTGAGATACAAGAAGATTGTCAACATCAACGCCGAGCGCCTTCGCGTAAACGGGGTCAAGCGCGTGTTCAACGTCGATAAACGCCGCCATACCGCCCGCCTTCTGGCACTCCGCGACCGCGTGCAGGCACAGCGTGGTTTTTCCGGAGCTTTCCGCGCCGTACACCTCGATAATACGTCCCTTCGGCAGACCGCCGATTCCCAACGCGAGGTCAAGCATCAGCGAACCGGTCGAGATATGTTCAATATTCATTTTCTGATTCGCGCCCATCAGCATTATCGTTCCCTCGCCGAACTGCTTCTCAATCTGCGCTATCGCGGCTTGCAGAGCGCGTTTTCTCTCCGCCGCGTCAACAATTCGCTCGGCGGTTTTGGTAGATTTATCCTTTTTCTTATCCATTGCCATTGTTATGTCCTCCAAAAATAATATATATTCGCAGACCCGCATTCCATAAGGATTTACGGGGCTTTTACACCCCACACCGCGCGTTCGATTCCGCATAAATCTTTGGTGACGCGCGTATCAAACCCGCTGTCCGAAAGGATTCGGTCAACTTCGGGGGCTTGCCCCGCTCCGACTTCAAAGAAAATAGCCCCGCCTTTTTTCACACTTGCCGCGTATTCGCGAACAATTCGCCAATAAAAGTCTAACCCGTCCGAACCGCCGTACAGAGCCATTTTCGGTTCAAATGTAACCTCTTTCTGGAGATTGTGCATATCGAAATTCGTAAGATACGGCGGATTAGCAGCAATCAAATCAAACTCGCCCAATTCCCGGCGAATCTCCGCGTTGAAAATATCACCGCAAATCGGCTTAACATGCTTTTCCACATCGTTTAACCGAATGTTCTGAATCAGATACTCAAACGCTGCCCCGGAAAGCTCCACGCAGGAAACATCGGCATTGGCAAGTTTTGTCAGCGAAATTCCGATACAGCCCGTTCCCGCACACAAATCCAATGCCCGCCGCTGTTCAGGCGGTCGTGTTTTAAGGAACTCTATCGCCGTTTCCACCACTGTTTCCGTGTCCTGACGCGGAATCAGCACGCCCTCGCCGACCTTAAACGGCAAACCGTAAAATTCCCACTCGCCGAGAATGTATTGAAGCGGCTCGCCGTTTACCCGCCTTACAAGCAACTCTGCGGCGCGTCTTCGCACCTCTGTGGGGAGCGCGCAAGTCGGTTCGGTGTACAGAGTCGTCCTGTCCGCGCCAGCGAACACCAACAGCTCTATTGCCTCGAAACGGGCATTTTCAACGCCCTCATCTTCAAGTCTTTGCGTAAAAAGCTGAACGATATTTCTTATTGAAAGATGTTGACTATTACTGCTAAAAACCAACCTATCACCCCTGATTTCCAATCAATGCCTTTTCATGCTCACTCAATGAATCTCTGTCAATCGAAACGTTGTTAAGTACAATCTTGCGAAGATTCGTTAATTTATCCGTATCGGGAAATGACGTCACATGCTTCAAATCCCGCAGAGTAAGCACTTCAAGATTCACGAGAGACTCCACAAAATCAATGTTTTCGAGCTTCATAATTCTGCACAACTCAAGCTCTTTAAGAGTTTCAAGACTCGCCAGCCCCGACAAATCGGAATTTCCGCACCACATAAGTGCAAATTTCTCCAATCCGATACCCTTAAGGAACTCAAAATTATTAACCTTGATCCCGCACAGCGACAGCGATTTCAATTTTGGAAGTTCCGCGATTCGCTCAAGGTGCTTTTTAGCCTTGCGAAGCCATAGCGTATGAAGATTTCCAAACCGAAGCAACTGCCCGCAGTCAAAATTCACCGCGCCACCCATTGTATCGGTATTGAGAATCAGTTCCTCAATATTCTCGGAAACCTCATTCAGAAAACTATAATCTCGCAAATCAAACAAATCAAGATGAAGCCCTGTCAGATTAGGCAATTTGCACAAATACTCAATATTCACTGCGTTCTTATCATAACGCATATACGCTTCAATCCATACCTTAGTAAGGTGCGGCATCAATTCAAGAACCGATAAATCAAAACGGTCGATTCCGCCACTTCCGATATTAAACACTCGAAAATACAAATCCGGACGCCGCTCAAAAATCCTGTCAATTGCGGGATACGCGTCACGAGGCAGCACCTCGTCAATCTGAACCCAAAGGATTTGGCTGTCATCAACAATTTTATCGATCATTTCGTCTGTTAAATCGTTAAACCCAACAAACTCCAAACACTTGAATTTATGAGATTTTCCCGCGATATGGATATGATTGGTAAAATTGACTTCCGCTCCCATTGTTGTTTCTCCTCACCAATTGTCGTCCTCACCCTCTTTTGGCAGGCAGGGTTTCACCGCCGCTATTGCAACCTCGATCTGCTCGGCGTTCGGTTCACGTGTGGTAAGCCGCTGCATCCACAGTCCGGGAGCGCTGAAAATCTTCGTAATTATGTTGGAGTACCGTCCCGCAAGCCTTATCAGCTCGTAGGAAATCCCCACGACAATCGGCAGAAACGGGAGTTTGATTCCCACGCGAATCAACGCCGCCAACGCGGTATTGGAAATCCCCCACCATTCGGTGGGCTTAATCGGAATCAGTGAGTAGACGATAATGCTCACCAACAGCGTGATAATGATAAAACTCGTGCCACACCTTGGGTGAAATCTGCGCATTGGCTTGATATTTTCCACTGTCAGCGGCTTTCCCGCTTCATAGCACGCTATGGTCTTATGCTCCGCACCGTGATACTCGTAAACACGTTTCATTGTCTTCATCTGCGCGACAATCGCCATATACAGCACAAACAAAACCAACTTCATCACGCCCTCAAACGCGGATTTCCAGACCGCCGCGCCCTCGCCCGCCGCCTTTTCGATAAGCCCGAACAGAAAACTCGGCAAAAACAGAAACACCGCCAACATCGCGACTATCATCAGAAACGACAATATCCCCGCGACACCCTCTATGATTTTAGTGGCTGTCTTTTCGCCGAAAGTTTTGACCATCCAACGGTCGAACTTGGTTTCCTCCTCGTCGTCACCGATTCCACTTATCTCCGCGGACTTGTTCATACACGAATATCCCTCGCGAAGCGTCTGGACAAAGTTAAAGCACCCGCGAATAATCGGAGCTTTATTGTACCACTTCTTCTCGGGGAGTTCCCACTCCTCGAGGTAAATCTCCCCGTCGGACTTCCGCACCGCCATTGCCGCAACGGATACGCCGCGCATCATAATTCCCTCAATCAGCGCCTGACCGCCGACAGTGGTCTTTTTTCCCGTATCTTTCTTACTCATCGTCCGTCCTTTCCTTTTTAAGAGCCAGCGGAAGCACGATTGTGATTCTCGTTCCCACACCCAGCTTGCTTTCCGCCTCAAGAGAACCGCCGTGCATCGTGACTATCTCGTCCGCGACCGCCAGCCCGATTCCCGAACCGCGCTTGGTGGAATTTGCCTTATAGAACTTCTGCTTGATTTTCGGCAAATCCTCAGGAGCGATTCCACAGCCCGTATCCGTTACGATAACCACAACATCGGTATCTGTCTTTTCCGCCATAACATCAATCTCTCCGCCCTCCTCGGTATATTTCACCGCGTTATCGAGGACATTTATGAACACCTGCCGCAGTCTGCTTTTATCCCCGACAACAGCGCACATAAATTCGGGATTGTTGTAAGAGAGCGTCTTGTTCTCCTTTTTTGCTTTATCGTTATAAAGCAGAATAGCGTCCTCCAATTCGGCAATCACATCAATTGTCGCTAATTGGAGAGTGAACCGCCCGCTCTGAATACGCGAGAAGTCCAGAAGCTCCTCCACCATACGTTCCAGCCGCAGGGTTTCGCCGGTAATTACTTTCATACCGTTAGCGAACACCTCCGGGTCATACCCCGAAGCCAAAGTCTCGCTCCAACCCTTTATCGCGGTAAGCGGAGTACGCAGCTCGTGCGACACGGAGCTTATGAAATCGTTCTTGATCTGTTCGGAGTTCTCCAAATCGTTCGCCATCTCGTTAAACGCCGCAGAAAGCTGACCTATTTCGTCTGTAGAGGTAACGGGAATCCGCTCGGAAAAATCCCCCTTGGCGAGCTTTTTAGCCGTGGAGCTTATCCTTGCAAGCGGCACGCAGATCGACTTTACGAAATACAATCCCATCATCAGCGCAATAAGCAGTACAAACGCGCTGATTGCCAACGCGACAAACATAATCCGTGAAAGCTGACCGTCAAGCAAAGTCAGCGAAGACACCAACCGAAACGCGCCGTATGTGCTGGTAGGGCGCGAAACCATCACCGTCACCGCTATGATGTTTTCGCCGCCCTCGCGTCCTATATACACTCCGCGCCCGTCCTCGCTGGTTTTAGCCATTTCATAGTCAGGCATTTCCACAGGACCTTCGGGGGTGAATCCGCTTGAGGACAGCGAAACCTCTCCATTCTGATTAATGGACATCATCTCGATCTGGTCGCGCTTTTCGAAATTCTCAATCATCTGCCGCACACCCGTCGACCAGTTGATGGTGGAATCATCATAAAGTCTTGCCATAATCGTTTCCTCGGCGTTAGCCTCGGAAATGAGATAGCTCTCCGCCGAGCCGTAAAAATACTGCTTAACAAGGTAATATATGCACACATTCACCGTGATAAGAACAATCACGATAACCAGCATAGTGTTCACCATCCAACGCCGCGCGATTGACTGCTTGCCGTGCGCATGAAAAAAGACACTCAACCGTTCCATTTATAGCCAAATCCCCATACAGTCTGAATATATCTGGGCGTAGAGGGGTCTTCCTCGATTTTCATACGCAGCCGCCGTATATTCACATCAATAACCTTATCCTCGCCGACATAATTCTCACCCCAGATGTGCTTGAGAATCGACAGTCTGTCCACCGGGGAATTTCGGTTCTTCATAAGAAATTCCAGAATGTGGTATTCAATCTGTGTCAAATCTACGGGTTTGCCATGACTGTAAAGAGTCCGCTTCTGATAATCCAGCGTAAACGGACCCGAGGAAATCACGTTTGATTCCTCACGACGGGAACGGCTGACATTAACAC
>CAYZQU010000063.1:0-8793 GCA_964480645.1 uncultured Ruminococcus sp.
TTACATCAGCGATTTAATGCAAAGATACGCTTCCCCAAAGCTAAACGGATTTCCAAGCTTCACGGGCGGTCTGGTGGGATATTTCGGCTACGATTACATCAAATACAACGAACCTCGCCTGAAATTAGACGCTCCCGATGAAGAAAACTTCAAAGACGTGGATTTAATGCTGTTCGATAAAGTAATCGCTTTTGATAATGTTCAACAAAAAATCATCTTAATTTCTAATATTTCCACCAAAAATATTGTCGAAGAATACAAAAAAGCCGAGTCGGATTTAGAAGAAATGACGAATCTGATTCGACACGGAAAACCCGCCGAAATCCCGCCTGCGAAACTGAAAAGCGAATTTCGTCCATTGTTCACCAAAGAACGGTTCTGCGAAATGGTAGAACGCGCGAAGCGTTACATTTACGAGGGTGACATCTTTCAAGTGGTACTGTCAAACCGCTTAGACGCTGACTTTGAAGGCAGTCTGCTGGACGTTTACCGTGTGCTGAGAACCACCAATCCGTCGCCGTATATGTTCTATTTTTCAAGCGATGATATGGAAGTTGCGGGTGCTTCTCCAGAAACACTCGTCAAGCTGGAAAACGGAATTCTGCACACTTTCCCAATTGCGGGTTCGCGTCCGCGCGGCAGAGATGAAGCCGAGGACGCTAAATTCGAAGCTGAACTGCATACAGACGAAAAGGAACTTTCCGAACACAATATGTTGGTGGACTTGGGACGCAACGACTTGGGGAAAATATCCAAATTCGGAACGGTAGAAGTCGAAAAATATATGCAGATTCTCAAATTCTCGCATATTATGCACATCTGCTCAACCGTGAAAAGCGAGATTAGAAGCGGTCTGACGGCACTTGACGCGGTAAACTCCGTGCTCCCCGCAGGAACGCTGTCGGGCGCGCCGAAAATCCGCGCGTGTGAAATCATCAATGAACTGGAGCAAAACAAGCGCGGAATCTACGGCGGCGCGGTAGGATATATCGGATTTTCGGGCAACCTCGACACCTGTATCGGAATCCGCTTGTGCTACAAGAAAAACGGACGCGTTTTCGTGCGCTCGGGCGGCGGAATCGTCGCGGACAGCGTCCCGGAAAACGAATATACAGAGAGCGTCAACAAAGCGAAAGCGGTCGTGAACGCGCTTGAAACGGCGCAGAGGGAGGATTTATGATTCTGCTTATTGATAATTATGACAGTTTTTCGTACAACCTGTATCAATTAATTGGTCAAATTGACGAAAATATTAAGGTGATTCGTAATGACGAGATGACACCCGATGAAATTCTGAAGCTCTCCCCCACTCACATTATCATCAGTCCCGGACCCGGCAAGCCGTGTGACGCAGGCATTTGTGAGGATCTGATACTTAAGGCGGCGGGAAAAATCCCGATTCTGGGGGTGTGCCTCGGACATCAGGCAATCTGCGAAACATTCGGCGCGACAATCACATACGCCAAACAGCTTATGCACGGCAAAAAATCGCGGATCAAGACTACACCCGAATCCACTATTTTTCATGGATTAGATAATGAATTCGAGGTCGCGCGGTATCACTCTCTGGCGGCGGCAAGCGATGGATTTCCGAATGAACTGCGAGTTACGGCGCGGACATACGATGACGAAATAATGGCGGTGGAGCACGAAAAATTTCCGATTTTCGGTCTGCAATTCCACCCCGAAAGCATTCTCACCCGGAACGGCGAAAAGATGATGAAAAACTTCCTCAAAATCGGGTAAATTTTGAGGGAAAAATCCGCGAAAAATACGGCTCAAAAAAACCACCGTATCAGACGTCAAAACGAGCGTGTTTTCGTATATGTTGAAAACACGGATTTTCAGTACGGTTAAGCCATTTTGACGCAAGGAGAGTCCACTTTTTGAAGCGCATTTTTTGAGGGAAATTTTAGGGCATTTTCAGCCTTAAAATCCACATCATTTTGACGGTAAAAAAGAGAAAAAATCCACTTAATTTTTGGAGGTAATTTCAATGATAAAAGAAGCAATCTCAATGCTCGCAAACGGCGAACATTTGACTTATGAGCAGGCGGAACAGGTTATGCGCGAAATTATGACGGGCAACACCACCCACGCGCAAACAGCGTCATTTCTCACGGCAATGCACCTCAACGGCGAGGATATTAACGAGGTAAGCGCAAGCGCGTTTGTTATGCGGGATTGTGCCGAACGAGTAAGATACTTGGCTGACGTGCTGGAAATTGTCGGAACGGGCGGCGACTGCGCGCAGTCTATCAATGTGTCCACGATTTCGGGGATCGTATGCGCGGCGGCGGGCGCGAAGGTCGCAAAGCACGGCAACCGCGCGTCGTCCTCAAAATGCGGTGCGGCGGACTGTCTGGAGGCTCTCGGCGTGAATATTTCCGTGTCGCCCGAAAGTTGCGTGCGGCTGCTTGACGAGGTGGGAATGTGCTTTATGTTCGCGCAGCGTTATCACACCGCGATGAAATACGTCGGCGGCGTTCGGCGTGAAATAGGAATCCCCACCGTGTTTAATCTTCTCGGTCCGCTTACAAATCCCGCCCACGCAAATTTCCAGCTTTTAGGAGTATACAAAGAGGATTTGTTAATGCCAATGGCAAAAACACTCGTAAATCTCGGTGTGGAACGCGGAATGGCAGTTTACGGTCAGGATAATCTGGATGAGATTTCCGTTGGCGCGCCGACAAGCGTGGTCGAGTTCGAGAGCGGCAAGTTCACCGAGTACGAGATTAATCCCGAACAGTTCGGCTTGTGGCGGCACGACATTGCAATGCTTAAAGGCGGAGAACCGCCCGAAAACGCGGAGCTTGCACGCAGAATCTTAAAAGGTGAACGCGGCGCGGGCAGAGACGCTGTTCTGTTGAATGCGGGCGCGGCTTTGCACATTTATAAGGGCATAACCATTGATGAGGGAATTAAACTCGCCGCCGAAACGATTGACAGCGGCGCGGCAATGAAAACCTTGGAAAATTTTGTTAAAATTTCCAACGAGCTGAAATAAGGTGCTGTGATGATATTAGATGAGATTGCAGAAAAAACCCGCGAACGAATTGACGAAAAAGCGCGTCAAATCCCGCTTTCGGAGGTTCGGAACACCGCCGAGATTATGCCTAAAAACGGCGATTTTCCATTCAAAAAGACACTTGCGGCAAACGGTATCTCGTTTATCTGCGAGGTAAAAAAAGCAAGTCCCTCAAAGGGCATAATCGCCGAGGATTTCCCGTATATGCAAATCGCGCGGGATTATGAAAACGCGGGCGCGGCGGCGATTTCCTGCCTTACAGAGCCATTCTGGTTTCTGGGCAGCGACAATTATCTGCGGGAAATCGCGCAAAATGTCCATATTCCCGTACTGCGCAAGGATTTCACGATCAACGAGTATATGATTTACGAGGCTAAAATTCTCGGAGCGTCCGCGATACTGCTGATTTGCGCAATTCTGGACGAGATTGAGCTTCGCGAATATCTGTCTCTCGCGCATTCCCTCGGAATGTCAGCTTTGGTAGAGGCGCACAATGAATCCGAGATTGAAACGGCGGTAAAAATCGGCGCGGAGATAATCGGCGTGAACAACCGCGATTTGCGGACATTCTCGGTGGATACTAACAATTCCGCGCATTTGCGGGAACTTGTACCGCGCGACAGAATTTTCGTTTCCGAAAGCGGAATCCAAACCGCCGAGGACGTGCAAAGGCTCCGCGAAATCGGCGTGGACGCGGTGCTGGTCGGAGAAACGCTTATGCGCGCGCCCGACAAACGCGCCAAGCTTGACGAACTGAGAGGACAAAATGGGCGTTAAAATCAAGCTTTGCGGAATGTTCCGCGATGAAGACATTGACTATGTGAATGAGGCTCTGCCCGACTATATCGGGTTTGTGGTGATGTTTCCGAAAAGTCATCGGAATATCAGTCTTGAAACGGCTCTGCGACTGAGAAAACGGCTGGATTCGCGGATCAAATCCGTGGCTGTTTCGGTGGACGCTCCAGTGGAACAGTTCGCGGAGTTCGCGCTTTCCGGCGCGGCGGATATGCTCCAACTCCACGGAAACGAAGACGCGGACTACATCGCGAGGTTACGCGAATTGACGAGTGCGCCGATAATCAAGGCGGTAATCGTGAAAACCGCCGAGGACGTCCGCAACGCACAAAATATTGACGCGGATTTTCTGTTATTTGACAGCGGCACGGGTTCGGGAAAGACATTCGACCACTCTCTGATTCGACGCTCGGAAATCACAAAGCCGTTTTTTCTCGCGGGCGGGCTGACTCCCGAAAATCTGGCACAAGTCGCCCGTGAGGTAAATCCGTATGCCGTGGATTTATCGGGAGGAATCGAAGCGGATAAGCTAAAGGACAGGGAGAAAATCCTCCGTGCCGTTGACGAAATACGTAAATTATAAGGAGCATTTTATGATTAAAACCAAACGCAAATCAAAATTAAAGGTGGTTCTGATAATCGTTGCCGCCGCAATAATTGTAATCTTCACGGCGGGAATGATTGCCACCTCGGTGCTGATGGGACAGCAATTCTCCCGTGGCGATTACGTAGAAGCGCGGTTTACCGCAGATTACTATTACGAGCATTACAAGGCGGATTATCCGCGCGAGGAGGTAGAATTCCAATCAGGGAAAAACACGCTGAAAGGCTTTATCTACGGTGCGGATAACAACAAGGGCTTGCTTGTGTTCGCCCACGGAATCGGCAGCGGTCACGAGCATTATATGAAGAATATAATCTGGTTTGTGGACGAGGGTTGGCGCGTATTCACGTATGACGCAACCGGCAGCGGATACAGTGAGGGCAACGGAACGCGCGGTCTTCAGCAGTCGGCTCTTGACTTAGACGCGGCTCTTACGTTTGCCGAGGGCGACAGCCGACTTTCAGGAATGCCCGTTTGCCTGATGGGGCATAGTTGGGGCGGCTACGCGGTATCGGCGGTTCTGAATTTCGACCACGAAATTGCAGCAGTTGCGAGTATTTCCGGATATAATGAGCCGCTCGAAATGACTCTCGAAGAAGCTGAAAAAATGATGGGCGGATTCCGTTACGCAATGATTCCGTTTATATGGACATACAACACCGCACTTTTCGGAAAATACACGGGAATGACGGCGGTTGATGGAATAAACAAGTCAGACACTCCCGTATTGATAATCCACGGAACAGACGACCAAAAAATAAGCTACAACGGTTCAAGCATAATCTCCAAGAGGGATAAAATCACCAATCCGAACGCGGAGTTTATCACGCTTGACGGCACGGGGCACAGCAATATGTTTCTTACCGATAAAGCTTTGGAATACATAGACGAGATTAATGCGGATTACAAAAGACTTTACGACAGCTATAACGGAGAAATCCCCGACGCGGAACGCGAGAAAATCTACGCGGAATGCAATCGGGATTTGGTGAACGAACCGAATGAGGAGTTGCTCTCTAAGATTGACGAATTCTTGACGAAGACTATCGGAAACACGAAATCACAGGAGGCAAACAATATGGAAATATTCGGATGTAATGCGATTAAACTTGAAAGCGACTTAACCGATAAACAAGTTACGGAACTGTATCTAAAAGAGCGTGAAAAAGGCAAAACCGAGGGATTTACACCCGTGATTCTCGCGTTGGACAGACGGGTACACGAGATGGTTGACAGTAACACCTCACATTACGGAAGTCCCGAAAAGCTGCGCGATACGGTTCTTTCCGACTCCGAAGGCGGACGTGAACTTATGGAAACGCAATATTCGAAAATGAAAGCGGAATTTGAGAACTACGGGGACTTCGAAACCTTCGCCGAGAACGACGAAAATCTTGATTCGTACCTTAAACTCCCGATTCCGCGCGGAACCAGCCTATGGTCGGTGAAGTACTGTGAGGAGACGGAGGTGGACGGCGAGGGTGTTTACCTTGTCAGAATCCCGACGGATAAGCCGTGGGAAGCCGCCGCGTGGATTCCGTTCTGCGGGTGGAACAACTGCCCGACTGTAAATGATATGGTGAAAATCTGTCGATTTTGGTACGAGGGGTACAACGCCGCGCCCGCGTTCATCTCCGGGGATATTATGACCTTTTGGCTGGACGCTCCCGTTTCGGATAAGCAGACCGCGCGGGAGATTTCCCATCAGTATGCGGCATTCTGCGATGAATTTCTCGGAATGGAGGGATTCGACCATGTAACTGCCGATATTATGACATCTAATGTCTGGACGTTCTGGTGGGATTGAATAGTGAGTTCATGACTAATAACTTTGAAAAAATAAAAGTGTGTAGAACCCCAAATACACAAATTACGGAAAGGAAGTTTCTAATGAACAACGGAAGATACGGCGATTTCGGCGGACAGTATATCCCCGAAACGCTTATGCACGAAATACACAAGCTGGAGGAAGCGTACGAGCATTACTCCCACGACCCCGATTTCATTCGGGAGCTGGATACGCTTAACCGCGAATACGCGGGACGTCCTTCCCTGCTCTATTACGCGGAGAAGATGACAAAGGATTTAGGCGGCGCGAAAATCTACTTCAAGCGCGAGGACTTAAATCACACAGGTTCGCATAAGATAAACAACGTGCTTGGACAATGCCTGCTTGCCAAAAAGATGGGAAAAAAGCGCATAATCGCGGAAACGGGCGCGGGTCAGCATGGAGTTGCGGCAGCTACCGCAGCGGCGTTAATGGACTTGGAATGCGAGATTTTTATGGGCAAGGAAGATACGATAAGACAGGCACTGAATGTATACCGTATGGAGCTTCTAGGCGCAAAAGTCCACCCCGTCACTACGGGAACTATGACGCTTAAAGACGCGGTCAACGACGCAATGCGCGATTGGACAAACCGTGTCGATGATACACTGTATGTACTCGGATCGGTGATGGGTCCGCATCCGTTCCCGATGATGGTGCGCGATTTCCAGAGCGTTATCTCCAAGGAAGCGCGCGAACAGATTCTCGAACGCGAGGGCAAGCTCCCGACGGCTGTTATGGCTTGTGTGGGCGGCGGCTCAAACGCTATGGGAATGTTCTATAACTTCATTAACGACAAAGACGTGCGTCTTATTGGCTGTGAAGCGGCGGGACGCGGCGTGGACACGGGCGAAACGGCGGCTACGATTGCAACAGGTTCGCTCGGGATTTTCCACGGAATGAAGAGCCTGTTCTGCCAGAATGAATACGGGCAGATTGCGCCTGTGTACTCCATTTCAGCGGGACTTGACTACCCCGGCATAGGTCCGGAACACGCGTATCTGCACGAAACGGGACGCGCGGAATATGTTCCCGTGACGGACGATGAAGCGGTGAACGCGTTTGAATATATCGCGCGCACCGAGGGAATAATCTGCGCGATTGAATCGGCGCACGCGGTGGCGCACCTGATGAAAATCGCGCCGACAATGAACAAGGACGACATCATCATCTGCTGTCTTTCGGGGCGCGGAGATAAAGACGTTGCGGCAATTGCTCTGTATAGGGGGATTGATTTGGACGAGTAACAGAATTTCAAAGGCGTTTGAGAACAAGAAAGCATTCATTGGGTTTTTAACGGCGGGAGACCCCACGTTTGACAGCTCATTTGACAACATTATGGCGGCGGTTCGCGCGGGCGCGGATTTGATTGAAATTGGGATTCCGTTTTCAGACCCGATTGCCGAGGGTGTGGTTATCCAGAACGCGAACGTCCGCGCCCTGAAGGGCGGAATGACAACCGACCGCGCGTTTGAGCTGGCGGCTAAAGTCCGTGCCGAAACGGATATTCCACTGGTGTTTATGACATACGTCAATCCCGTGTTCAAGTACGGATATGACAGATTTTTCGCCAAGTGCGCGGAAATCGGAGTGGACGGATTGATCTGCCCCGACCTTCCGTTTGAGGAAAAGTCCGAGGCGGACAAAATCGCGGATTCACACGGAATCTCGCTGATTTCTATGATTGCTCCTACTTCCGAGGAGCGCATAAAATCCATAGCCGAAAGCGCCGAGGGATTTCTGTACATAGTGTCCTCAATGGGAGTTACAGGAGTTCGCAGTGAGATCAAAACCGACCTCACTTTGATTATGGAAACCGTTAAAAAGTACGCGAGGATTCCGGCGGCTATCGGATTCGGCATTTCCACGCCCGAACAGGCAAAGAAAATGGCGGCGATTTCCGACGGAGTAATCGTTGGCTCGGCGATTGTGCGAATCGTCGAGAAGTACGGTGAGAAAGCCGCAGACGAAATTTACAAATATGTAAAATCAATGACGGACGCAGTGCATAACAGTTGACAATGGACAATTGTCAATTTATAATTGGTGCGGCGTAAGCCGCACCATAATTGTACACTGTGAACTATATTAAGAGTGTGCAATACTCAATGAATACAAGCTCTAAGATACCCCATATTCGGTTTTCAATGAACTGCGCAGGTCAAGCTCGGATGACCGTCCGACCGGCTTTGTCCTTTTGCGTTCTGAACCATTGTTTTACAAACCCACATTCGGATGGGCGGTATCCGTGAGCGTTGACCCGCGCACAATGTCGCTTGTACTGCGGTTTACAACCTGTTTGACGATAGCGGCACCCACTGATGATTGAACGCTGCCCGAATGCAGCGCCATATTCCTGTCGGGTGTGATTCCGTTACAAATCGCCGCGCAAATGCGCCGCGCGTGCTTTCGTCCGCACGGAAAAGCTCACGGTTTCATTATGGATTAAGCTTGCTTTACTTTGCGCTGATTTTAGTCTAACATCAGAAGGACTGCAATTCAATGAAATTTTATGGAGAGTTTGAGGCTTACGTGTTT
>CAYZQU010000064.1:0-773 GCA_964480645.1 uncultured Ruminococcus sp.
AACCGTGCACACCTGCGGTGTGCACTCGCCTGCGTGCCGTTCCACACCGCTTACGCGGTGTTACACGTCACGCGCGTTTCGGATTTGCACGAATCGCCATAGCCTTGATTTTGGTTATAACGCCCTAAACTCGCGCACCGTTTCACGGTGCGCCGCGTCACTCGCTTTCTCGATTTGCCTGCGTTATTTATATGTTTCCCAATTTTCACAAGCTTCAATATAGCCTTGATTTTGGCTATAACGTGATAAGCCTGCGCCATTATCATTCCACAAAATCCAAAGCAAATTCGTCAATACGCACAAAAGTTTTGCTCAAATCCGCCGATAATTTGTTAAAATCGCTATGGACTTTTCGCGAATAATATGCTATAATATTATTATAAATAAATTGCGCCTTATGATGACGCTTACATAACGGAGGAATTTTTATGGCTGGAAAAAAATTATTCGGCAACAACATCAAGCCTTCTTGCAAGTACTGCGAAATGGCTCAGATAGATGAGAACAACAAGATTATCTGCCCGAAGATGGGCGAGGTAAAGATGTATGACGCTTGCAAAAAGTTCGTCTATGACCCCTTGAAAAGAATCCCCAAGAAGGAGCTTCAGTTGGTGAACTCCGCCGTGAACGAAATTGATTTCTGATTCACAAAAGCGGGAATTTGAGGAGCTTTGGGCAGTTGAACGCGACTGCTTCGGAGATTCGTGGACACGAGATATGCTGCACAGCGGGCTTTCGGGCGCGCTGTCGCTTTGTTGTACGGAAAAGCGTTC
>CAYZQU010000064.1:783-6830 GCA_964480645.1 uncultured Ruminococcus sp.
GAAGCTGAACTGTTCCAAATCGGAACACTGACCGAATTCCGTGGTCACGGAATCGCGGAAAGTCTATTGCGCCGAATCCACGCCGAAATGCTCCAACGCGGCGCGAAAACGTGCTTTCTCGAAGTCCGCTCACGAAATTCCGCCGCGATAAACCTCTATCAGAAGCTCGGATACACACAAATCTGCGTCCGCCGAGACTATTATCCCGACGATGACGCGATTGTTATGTCAATTCATCTGGTATAAAATGGGATGACATTCTTCGAGGCATTCTCGCCGAATCCGCTTTTAGCGTCCACAATATGCAGCGGAAGCTTGCCGAGGAACGGTTTAGCGGCTTGTCCAAGGCGTGAGAACACAACATTTCTGTCGCCGTTGAATTTCACCAACAGCAAATATCCATCGTCACCATCGAGCTTTGCTCCACGCAGCCACAGTGCTTCTATCGCGCCTGTGGCTTTTGCTGTCTCAACCAGCGCGTTTGACATCTCCATCGGATACGGACTGAGCGTGTAAAACTCACACGGCGTATCTGCAGTGAGTACGCTCTTGGTCTGACCGTCGCGAATCGAATCGCGGCGTTCTTTCATTTTCTCCACGAACTGCCGTGGAATCACCAGATTCTGTGTAAACGGGTTCACCACGATTCCCGCGCAATTCGGGTTAGTTTCAACTATCAACGAAATATTGTCGAATCCCATCAATACGGTATTCTTGTCCGAATTGCCTTCCCACTTCTCCATTTCGGCGCGTTTGGTAAACATTGGCAGATAATGTCCGCCATCGCTGGCGGTGAGCATAAGAAACGAGATTCCCGTACCCTCTGCAATCACCCGCTCGCCGTTCGGGAGCTTTTTCGGCGGCTGATCCATATTAATCACCGTTTCCAACAGCGCGCGATCCATAATCTCCATAAATATCTCCTCGATATTCGCGGTTATGGCTTCCTTATCCCCCGCCTTGACCAGTTCAAGGCGGCGGTTTATAAGCTCCTCAAGCCGCGAATTGTCGAATTCCTTATTAATACGAATTTCGTCAGTCATCTTTTACTCCTTATCTAAATAGCAAATCCGAAAACGCGCTCTTGAAATGCTGCTATGCAGCGTTTCAAGAGTGCTTGCCAAGCAACGTAGATTGACCGCTTGCGGTCATTCGCACACCGCTTCGCGGTGTTCCGCATTGCTTGCATTTCGGATTTGCCCTCGTTAATTACATGTTGCTTTTAGTTATAACGTGATGAACCTGCGTCCCAACAGGTGTTTTAACGCTTTTATCCTAGAGGATGGCACGTTAAATACAATCCCGAATCGCTTTTCCGACAGTGAAAAGGATTTAATCAAAATTTACACCATATTGGAATCGGGATTCCAAAGCGCACGTTTTTGCGCTACGCGCAAAAAATGCGCCATTTGGTTACAATGCTCCGCGTCATAGACGCGGCAAGCATTGTCCAAATCGGGGGCAGCGCCCCCTGTCGCTTTGGTCGGCGGCATCCTTGCCGCCGACTTAGTTGCGACTGCGCAAACATCCTGTTTGCGCTTTAGCGGGGGTGTGGGGGCAGTGCCCCCACATAAATTAATATATCTCCCCGTTTCGGGACTCTAAAATCACCGTAAACGGTCCGTCATTTACAAGCTCCACGCTCATATCCGCGCCGAAGATTCCGCGCTCCACCACGGGGACTTCATTCGCGCAAAGCTCACAGAAGTACTTGTAAAGAGCCTCCGCCTCGTTTGGCTCTTTCGCGGCAAGAAAATTCGGACGGTTTCCCTTGCGGCAGTCTGCGTAAAGCGTGAATTGCGAGATTATAAGCAACTCTCCGCCAACGTCCTTAATTGAGAGATTCGTCTTTCCGTTTTCGTCCGCGAAAATCCGCAGATTGACAAGTTTCCGCGCAAGACACTCGCAATCGGAGCGCGTATCCTCCGCGCCTGCGCCGAACAGCACCAGAAATCCGCCCCCGATTTTCCCGACCGTTTCACCGCCCACGGAAACAGCGGCGCGGGTTACTCGCTGAATTACAAGTTTCATATTCTCTCCTCAATCGCCTTTCGAGGGAAATAACCCACCTTATCCAACAGCGACAACTTACGAATTCCAATCACACTGTATTGAAACCGGGATTCCAAAGGGGCAATGCCCCCTGTTTGGGCAACGCTTGCCACGGCTTACGCTGCGGAGCGTTGTAGCCAAACGGCGCATTTTTTGCGCTATGCGCAAAAACGTGCGCTCAAGCGGGGGTTCGGGGGACGGAGTCCCCCGACCTTGCACCTCGCTCACTCGGTTATCTCAAACCTCTCTCCGCTTATCTCAACGCCCGTCCCCGTGAAGATAGGCGCGGCTTTTTCGGGTTCAACGGACTTCTCCTCGCCGTTCGGAAGCGTACATTTCCAGCTCTCGGAGCTGAGGTTTTTCAAACCCCACAGCGCGGGATTCTTTTTATTGCGGACAACCTCCGCAATGGCGTTCGTGTCCTCGTCAAAGAGCCGCGCACCGTCAAACAGCAAGATATTTTCCTTTGCGCCCTTAAGAGTAAGCGGCTTGGGATAATGCTTTCCGCACGAACAGATTATCAGTCCGTCCTCGTCTGTTTCACACGCGGGGAGAAAATTCTGTATTCCGCACGAACAAGCGGTAATATCACCGCGTAAGCGTTTCAGCAAGTCAAGCCACTGCTTCTCGATAAGCCGCTTGGACGGCTCGGAAAGCCCCGTGGTAAATGAGAACTCAAACGCCTCGCGGATATAATCGGGCATGATCCGCCAGAACTTGATAATATTATTATGCACTCCGCGCACAGGACGGTTTGAATCGTCGTTCGGGTCATACACAAACAACGGCTCGAATCCATAATGCCGCCGCTCCGCTTCCTCGGTAAGGCAGACGCTTTTCAATACGCGCTTGCCCTCCAGCGGGTCGCCGCGCAATAACAGCCGAAACAGCACCACCGCCAGAGAGTATCTGTCGGTGAATTTATCGGGAGCGCGCTCCCCGCGCACGATTTCGGGAGCCATATATCCCGGCTTGCCCGCGATTCCAAGATGTTCTCCGTAAGGCGCGATATTATCGCAGTCGCATATAAGTACGTCGCCATCGGTCGGGCGAATGAAAAATCCGCCGTCGTTCATATCCTGATAGCTTTTGCCGCTGTTGTGGAGTTCACGGAACGCGGCGGTTATCCGAATCGCGGAATTCACCACCGAATACAACCCCGACAACTTAACGCGCGCGTTAAGAATATCCGAAAACGGCTTATACTCGCTCGGAATCAAGTCCATCATAAAACCGAAGCCCTCATCTGTCTGCGAGGTGAGGAGTTTCGGCATAAGGAACGCCCGATGAGCGTTTTTGTCCTCGCACAGAGAACGCAGATTATCGCGGAAAATCTCGGGACGGCGCAGTTTATTCTGGAAATACATTTTCAGCGCGTACTCCTTATCCGCGAAAGAAGCGCGGTAAACGATTCCCTGACCGCCCTGTCCGAGAACCTCAAGAATCTCCGCCGAGCCGCCAAGCTCCAGCGGAATTTTTTCGCCAATTTTAAGCATAATACTCCTTATTTTAATAGCAAATCCGAAAACGCTCAAATGAAATCCGCTCTGCGGATTTCATTTGTGCTTGCTAAGTGACACTGCACACGCCTACGGCGTATGCAGTGTCACTTGCATTTCGGATTTGCACGAATCTCCGGTAAGTTGCTGCAAATTATAACGCTCTAAACTTGCAACCCGACAGCGTGATTTTAAATTTGCGCGATTTTAATTTGAAATCCCGAAACCGCACGGACTGCATCCGCGCTATCTGAGCGCCGCCTCACACCTGCGGTGTTCGGCATCGCTCAATTTTCAGGATTTCCCCTCTTCGGTCAAACGTAGCTTGATTTCAGAATCCTCCGCCCGTCAGGGATTCAAAGCTGTCCTCCGCCGAGGTTTCGGCGGCATTACCGCACCACTCACAAACGGTCTCGTTCTCGCCGTTCCAACAGGTGGTCTTGCCGCACTCACTGCACTGGAAAAATCCCTTTGCGCCGCAATACGGGCAAGAAGGATACTCGGTAGTTACATACACATTGCCCGAAATCTCCGTATCGCCGAACTTCTCGCGTCCGGCGGTATGTTCGCTGACCTTGAATGCCCATGTCGCGTACCACGCGCCGTCCTCGCGCTGTTCCGCGCGGATTCCGAAAAGGTCGTGCTGCTTAGCGCACTTCGTTAAAATTACTGCTGCTTTCATTGTGTTTCCTCCAAATTATGCATTTCGTCCAATATCTGTCTGACAGAATCCACAAAGGATTCCATCTCGTCAAATATAACATCATCTGTATTTCTCACGCAATACGCACCCCCTCACGCAGGACGTTATTATAAAGCTCCGAATCTTTATTCACCTCGCGGATTTCAAACGCGTCGACATTCTTTCGGGTAAGCTTACGCAAATCCTCGCCAAACGTGAATATATCGGTTGCCCGGAATCCGTCTCCGCCCACAACAACCACATCAATATCCGAATCCTCATCGGCATCCTCACGCGCGTAAGACCCGAACAGAATCGCATATTCCGCGTGATATTTACAAAGCAGGGACTTAATCAAAGCCTCTATTTCGTTTCTTGTCAGCTTCATATCTAACCCTCCGATTCGGTGATTACTTCAGTTTCTTGAGTATCTTCGCCGCGTCCTCAAAGGTCGTGCTGCTTACCGCCATTCTCTGCAGAATCTCTCCAAAACGGGAATATCGCCGCTTATTATATCGTAAATGCTCTCAAAATCGACTTCACCGTAAGCGTGAACAACTATATTCCTCAGTCCGCAAACCTGTTTCCATGGAATCTCCGTGTGCCGAACACGAAATTCCTCGGGAATAAGCCGCACAAGTTCACCGATTTGGATTAGGCACATACATACCGAACGCTGATAATCTCTGTCCGACAAAAAGCTCTCCAAGCCGCCATAACGCTTTTGGGAATTTTGTATCTCCGCGCAATAATACGTAATGTGTGCCAGAACGCTCTCAATTCTCTTTGGCATAAACAGGAATTCCCTCCTTCATTATAACGGCGAGAAATTCACGAGACCGCTCGGACGCGTAATCTGCCGTAAGAGCTTTTTCGGACACCACATCAACATCGCCAAACGCATCCTCGAAATCCGAATAAACACCGCCAACAGCAAACATACCCTTCAGCTTTTGATAGGATATAAACAAGTCGACATCGCTATTTTCACCGGCTTCTCCCCGCGCGTATGAACCGAACAACACCACCTTTTCGATTCCGTACTTTTCCGCAACGGGTTTGACCTTTTGGCAAATCTCGTCAATGGTGTAAATTCTTCCCATTTTATCACCTCATTTCAGCTTTTTGAGTATCTTCGCCGCATCCTCGTGACCGTTATCGGCGGCAAGCTTGAACCACCGTTTAGCCTCTCCCGCGTCCTTTGGAACATACACGCCCTTAAGGTACATCACTCCGAGATTATACTGCGCGATATTGAGATTCTGCTCGGCGGATTTCTTGAACCAACGGAACGCCTCAGCGGGGTCTTTTGCCACTCCGCTGCCCGTATAAAGGCACTTCCCGTAGGAGCATTGCGCCCTCGCGTGACCCGCTTCGGCGGCGCGCTTATAGAACATCGCCGCGCCCTCCGCGTCCTTTTCGGCGAAACAGCGGCGCGCGCTCTGATACAATTCCTCGCCCTCGTCGGCTGTCGGCTCGGGAGCGGGATTCTCCGGAATCGGCGGAGCTTTCTCGGTAACGGGCGGCTCGTCAACGGATTCCCCGGACTTTTTCCTCCACTTTTTCGCAAGTTCGGGATTCTTCTCGGTATGAACGCCATTCTCGTAGCACAGAGCCACCATATTCGCCGCGTCCTCGCACCCCTTTTTCGCCGCGGACATAAACATCTCAAACGCTTTGTCCTCATCGACCTCGCAGGCTATACCCTCCGCGTAAAAATATCCCACCATATATTCGGCTTCGGCGACTCCGTTTTCGGCAGCGCGGACAAACCACTCCCGCGACTGCTCCGCGTTCTGGATTCCGCCGCGTCC
>CAYZQU010000064.1:6840-8791 GCA_964480645.1 uncultured Ruminococcus sp.
TCAAGGCGGTAGCTTCCCATATAGTATTCAGCTTCTCCGTAATCCTGAAGCGCCGCGCTCTCGAACCAATACAGAGCCTTTTCATACTCGCGGATTCGGTCAAAATGCCGCCCCAGAGAATACTGCTCCGCCGCGTCGGTAACGTTCTTCTTGCTCTCCGTTTCCGAAGCGGGGAGCGTCTCACTCTTACGGAACGAAATCTCGCACCCGACAGCCGCTCCCACAGCCTCCACCGCTCCGGCGGCGATTCTGCCCTTCAAGCCTATCTCGTCGCGGAGCGACTGAACGCACCGCGCCGCCGCCGCGCACCGCACCTCAAACGGTCTTTCGCGAACCTCGCGCAGCTTTTTCGCACAGCCGTCATACAATGCCACATAGCACAACCTCCTCGCGGAGGTCTCTTTTGGGAAGAAATCGGCGATAAGCGCGTCCGTGCGGCGGCGGTCGAGAATCGTCTCCTCGCCGAACTTATCCGCGATATAACGCAGAATACCCTTCAAGTCGCGAATTGCCTCGCCGGAGCTGTTATGCACCGTCTTGCAGTATTTGCAGAAATCCTGCTTGTTAAAATCGAACTCACGTCCGCAACGCGCACATTTCATTATTTTAATGGCAAATCGCGAACCGTCGGCATTGCCTTCGGCAATACCAACTAGCCGAGTGTCCCGGCTCACGCTGTGCGTGCGCCGTGCCACTCGCTTTCACGATTTGCACTTCACCCCCCGACGTTGACTTTAATTATAATGTGTGGGGCGCTGCCCCCGCACCCCCTCCAAAGCGCACGTTTTTGCGCATAGCGCAAAAAATGCGCCGTTTGGCTGAAACGCTCTGCGGCGAAAGCCGCAGCAAGCGTTTCCCAAACAGGGGGCAATGCCCCTTAAGAATCCCGATTCCCATTACAGTGTGATTAAGATTGTTACGTTTTCGCTGTACGGTTATAGGTTACTTTTAACCTTTATACAGTAAACTTGTTGACTTATGCTTTACAAATCTATACATTATTATTTTACCACATTTTCATCTTTTTGTCAACACTTTTCCAAATTATACGAAGATGTTATAATATAAACAGCGTCAATACTTTAACAGAATAAACGCTTTATTTTAATGGAGCGTAACATTGGAGTAAAAATAACGTTTTTCTTACATTTTTGCAATATCGCTTGAAACATCGCTCAAACTATTGTATAATTGATTTAATGACGTTCCGCCCCGCCTGCGGCGGGGCGGAACGCTTGAAATAAAGCTTTGATAAGGGGGAAGTTCAAATGGGAAATTTCATATCCTCAATCGCTTCTTACGGAGTGTTTGAGTCGATACCCGCGGCGATTATCGCGGCGGCGGTTTATTTCGTCGCACGACTCGCGTATCTGAAAACAAAAAAGCTCCGTCCAAAATCATTCGGAACGGAGCTTTCACGCGTTCTCCTCGCGGGATATATCGCGGCATTGGTAATTATCGTGTGGTTTCCGATGCTGACATGGAATCAACTCTTGACGGGGGACTTCCGCTTTGAAGACCTCCGCGCGGTGGGTTATTATACCAACAACGGCGCGGTATTGGATTTCCTTCGCGGGAAATTGCGCGGATATTTGCTGTTTGAATTTATCGCGAATATAGCGCTGTTTATCCCGCTCGGATTTCTGCTTCCGATGAGCTTTCGCCGCCTGAAATGGTGGGCGGTTGACCTTATCGGACTGGGCGCAACTTGTCTTGTGGAGCTGGTTCAGCCTTATCTCGGGCGCACGGGCGATTTAGACGATGTAATCACGAATTTCACGGGCGCGATAATCGGGTGCGCAATCGCGAAGATTGTGCTCACGATTCGGAAAATAGCCGTTGACAAGAGGGAATAAACGTGGTATAATATAGACAGAACGTAATATCTTTAACAGAATAAACATTTTAATTCAATAGTGTGTGACATTGGAGTTAAAAATATGGTATAATA